>JAGCYR010000113.1 GCA_017960705.1 Clostridia bacterium
CGGCGTCCGCGCGGGTGAGCGGAGTTTTCCCCGCGAGCGAGGTCCTGTCGATCCCGTCGAGCAGCCCCGATCCGTCAAGCGCGGCGACGGCGGCGCGGGCGAATACCGGAACGTCGCTTGATTCCGCGCCGACCGGGACCGCCGCGTTCCCGCCGCCGAGACAACGGTGTACGACAGCCGCCGCTTCCGCCGCCGTGATCGGTTCGTCGGGGGAGAAGGTCAGTCCCCGCTCGTCGAAGACGCCGACGACGATCCCCGTTTTCTACGCCGTGGCGAGATACCCTCTGACCTCCTCCGGGATATCCCCGTCGTTATCGAAAAAGGTGTGCGAGAGCCCTGCTCGCGGCGCGATCCCGGCGGCTTTCATCGCCATCACGACGAATTCGGCTTTCGTGACGCTTCCCGCAGGGTCGAACAGTTGCCGGTCGCCCGCAATCCGTCCCTGCATGATCCCCGCCGCCGCCGCGATCAGCGCGTCGCCCTCGCGGGGAGAGCCGGTCATATCGTCGAAAACGGTTGCGGAGGCGCGATCCTTCACCGTCACCGTGACCGTCGCGATCCCCGAATAGTTCCCGTACTCGTCCCGCGCGACGTAGCGGAAGCGGTCGGAACCCGTATATCCCTGCTTCGGGGTATAGCAGTAGGTCCCCGCAGTCTGATCTTCCAGGACGACCGACCCGTGCTCGGGCGCGGTCACCAGCAGATAGGTGACGGCGTCGCCCTCCGGGTCGACCGAGCGGAGCGTGCCGACCGTTTTCGTCCCGCTCTGCGCCGCGACGTTCAGCCGCGATTCGGGGATCGCTCCCACGCTCGGGGCGCGGTTGGGTTCGTCGGTCAGCCGGATGCGGCAGGTCAGCTCGACCCCCGACCCGTTCTCGGCTTTAAAGCGGAACGAGCTCTCGGACACCAGCGGGGTCGCGGCGGTGAAGGTCAGGGAAGAGATCGACGATTCGGGGATGGTATCGCCCTGATTTACGCGGAATCCCGCGAGCTTCAGCGTGCCGGTCGTACTGTCGGGCAGCTCGGTGACCGTGATCCCCCCGACGCGGGAGAGCCCCACCGCCTGTCTGAAGTCGGCGGGGGAGAAGGAGAGCGGTTCGCCCGACTGCCCGCTCTTGATCATGGGCTCGGCGCTTGCCAGACACGCGACCCCGCTCCCCATTTGCGCGGCGCAGACCGGGATCGCGGCGAGTACGCAAAACGCGGCGGCAAAGAACAGGAGACGGCGGAGGATGGTTTTCTTCGGTTTCATTGTTTCGTCCTTTCGGCGTTTGATTTGCTCCTATTCTTTCCATTCCGCGCAAAAACATACGCCGAAAACAAAAAAAACCCCGCGTTCGGTTTTTCTTTTCCCGACCGATTGCAAAAAGCGGCGTCTTGTGCTATACTTTTCTTGACCGGCTACAAAAAGCGTCCGGCGGAGGAAAAATGGAAAAGAACGCACCGTTTCAAATCGATCACGACCTGCATATCCACACGCTGCTCTCGTCCTGCTCGAGGGATCCCGAACAGACGCCGGAACGCATCCTTCGCTATGCAAAGGAGAACGGCTTCAAAAAGGTCGCGGTGACCGATCATTTCTGGGACGAAAAAATCGACGGACCGAGCGACTGGTACCGTCCGCAGGATTTCGCCAATATTTCGCGGTCTCTCCCGCTGCCGAAAGCGGAGGGCGTAACGTTCCTCTTCGGGTGCGAAGCCGAGATGGACAAGAACTGCCGGCTCGGGATCGCCCGCGAGACCGTCGACAAGTTCGACTTCGTCATCATCCCGACGACCCATCTGCATATGCGGGGCTTCACCATCGCGGAGGAGGACGATCCGCTGCCGCGCCGCGCCGCCGTCTACGTCAAACGGTTTGAAAGCCTGCTCTCGGAGGATCTTCCGTTCCGTAAGATCGGGATCGCGCACCTGACCTGCTACCTGATGGCGAAAAAGCCGTCGTACGCGACGCATATCGAGGTGCTCGATATGATCCCCGATTCTACCTTCTACGACCTGTTCCGCGAAACCGCGAAGCTCGGCGCGGGGGTCGAGTTGAACTTTCCCCTTTCGAGCTACGGCGAGGAACAGCGCGAGCACGTCCTGCGCCCCTATCGGATCGCGCTTGACTGCGGGTGCCGTTTCTATTTCGGGAGCGACGCGCACCACCCCGACGCCCTTGACCGCGCCCCGGCGAACTTCAAAGCGCTCGCGGACGCGCTCGGTCTGACCGAAAATGACCGCTTCGACCCCGTCCCCTAACCGTTCAACAACAAAAAAACAGGCGAGCATTTCGGCTCGCCTGTTTTTGATTGTCGGTCTTTCCGAGATTATCTCTTGGAGAACTGCGGAGCACGACGCGCCGCTTTGAGACCGTATTTCTTTCTTTCCTTCATACGAGGGTCACGGGTAAGCAGCCCGGCCTTTTTCAGAAGGGGCTTGTAGGTCTCGTCCGCGGTGACAAGCGCACGCGCGGCGCCGTGACGGATCGCACCCGCCTGACCGGAGAGACCGCCGCCGCGGACGTTCGCCACGATGTCGAACTTTCCGATGGAATCGGTGGTCGCGAAGGGCTGGTTGACGATCAGCTTCAGCGTTTCAAGACCGAAGTACTCGTCGATCGACTTCCCGTTGACGGTGATGACGCCGGTGCCGGGATAGAGACGAACACGGGCGACCGATTTCTTTCTTCTGCCGGTCCCGTAGAAATAGGGTTTCGCACTCTGATAGGTCATTGTTCTTCTCCTTTCGATCAATCAACGGCGATGGGCTGCTGCGCCTGGTGCTTGTGGGCTTCGCCCGCGTACACCTTCAGGCGGGTCGCGGATTTCGCGCCGATCGAGTTGTGGGGGAGCATACCTTTAATCGCTCTTTCAAGCGCGATCTCGGGACGCGTCTCCATCAGGTGACGGGCGGTCTCGGACTTCAGTCCGCCGATATAGCCGGAGTGACGGTAGTAGATCTTCTTGTCCAGCTTCTTACCGGTCAGAACGGCTTTCGCCGCGTTGATGACGATGACGAACTCGCCGCAGTCGACGTGCGGGGTGAACTCGGGTCTGTGCTTGCCGCGAAGAATGGTGGCGGCGGCGACGGCGGTCTTGCCGAGCGGCTTGCCGGCGGCGTCGATCACGAACCATCTGCGAACGACGGTCTCGGGTTTTGCCATATAGGTTGACATTTTTCTTTCCTCCGTTGGTATTCGGGCATACTGCGCCCTTTTTTCGAACGGAGGTATTATAACACGTCCGCCCTACGCTGTCAAGGGGTTTTGCAAAACTTTTTTCAAAAAATCAAGTTACCTCCATACGATCTCGCTCAATCTCGCTCAATCTCGCTCAATCTCCCGTTTTTGAAAACGCCGTGCACGAAAAAACGGGGAAGAGGACCGCGTTGTTGAGCCCTGAACCGCTCCCACGGAACTGCTCCGCCCCTTTTTCGTGTTTCGTTTAGCCCTGCCGGTCAAGGTTGAGGTCAATCCGGAGCAACTACTTGATAAAAGAAGATATTGAATCCTTTTGACTGCTATGTTATAATAAGTACGGAAATAAAACAGCGATCGCGGGCGTCCCCGCGTTTCCCCATCCAAAGGAGGATCCGTTATGAAAAGAGTTCTGTCCCTGCTCCTCGTTTTCGCCATGATCCTTCCGTTCGCCGCCTGCACGAAGAAGGCGAAGAACGCGACGAGCTCCACCACCGAGCGGCTCGGTCCCGACGTGACGATCTACGGCGACGGGGTGTCTCCCGCGCTTATCCTCGCGGCTACGGTTTCGTCGACGGCGCGCGAGACCGTTTTGGCGATCCGCGCTACCCTCAAGACGAGACTCGGAGAGACCCCGATGTTCGGGGCGGCGTCAATCGTGGAGAAAGAGGGAGTCGAGATCGTCTTCGGCGATACGACGAGAGAGATCTCCGAACGCGCGAAGGCGTACCTGCCCGAGCTCGACGGAGACGAGGCGACCTACGTCATCTATTTCGACGAGGACGGCGCCGCGATCGTCTGGAACCACCAGTACGGCGCGGAGATCGGCGTCAAGTATTTCTCCGACAACTATATGACCGCCGAGGTTTTGAAGGTCCCGTCCGGTACTCGCTACGTCGGACATTTCTCCATTTCGGGATACGCGGAGGAACTTCGTATGGCTGCGGAAGAAAAAGCGAGAAAAGAAGAGGAAGAGCGTCAGGCGCAGATCGAACGCCGCTGGGCGACGCGCTTCGACGTGATCTCGGATACCACCGTCCGGACCGCCGTCAAGGATTTCTACGAGACGTTCTACGATCCCGAGGCGATCATCCGCTGGTGGGCGGGGCTGTACGATCCGGAGCTCGGCGGCTTCTACTACGCCAACTCGGCGCGCGACAACGCGGGCTACGGGGCGAACCTCTTCCTGCCCGATATGGAGAGCACCTGGCAGATCATCAACCGTCTGCGTCCGTTTGAATCGGATCTCGCGCATTATCTCGGTCCCGAGATCACGGCGAAGATCATCGAGTTCTATCAGACGAGACAGGATCCCGACGACGGGTACTTCTACCATCCGCAGTGGGGCAAGGGCGGGGACGACAACCTGATGAGTCTGATGCGCCGCACCCGCGACCAGGACTGGGCGATCGCCGCGCTTGAACATCTCCATTCCGCGCCGCTCTACCCGACCGCGCTCGACCGTGCGAGGAACTCGACGGGTACGGTCGACGTGACGGTCAAGCGGCTCGCATCCTACGCGGGGCTCTCCAAGACCGCGTCGGCTCCCCGCACGTCGGCGAGCTGGCAGGCGAACGAGTCTTCGGTCAAGTCCTACGTCAACAATCTGATGAACACGCAATCCTGCGAGGCTTGGGCGAACGAACTGGACACCCAGATCTCGACCTTCGAGGCAAAAGGCGTGATCGGGTACGTTCTCGACGTTCTCGACGAGCGGGTCAATCCCGAATACGGTCTCTGGGTGTCGGGGTACGACGCAAACCGCGACCTCTACTATAACCTGAAATCGTCTCCCACGACCGAGGTCCCCTACGGGATCTTCACCAACACCTACAAGGTGATGAAGGTCTATAACGCCGGCGGGCGTCTCTTCAAGTACGCGGAAAAGATGGTCGAAAACACCATCAAGGCGATCAACTCGAAGGATCCCGGCGCGCGCATCACCTACATCTTCAACCCGTGGGCGACCCTCGGCAACGTCCGCAGCAATCTGGCGGATTACGGCACGTCGGCGCAGCTCGCGACCTACAACCGTCAGATCAGCGAGAACATTATCGAGATGATCAACTCGCTGAAGAGCTCGCTCGGCATCTACAAGCACGCGGACGGCTCGTACAGTTATCTGCCGTCGGGCTGTTCGTCCCCGACCATTTACGGGACGACGGTCTCGCTCGGGCTGAACGAGGGCGACGTCAACGCGCATAACCTGGTCATGAGTTTCTCGATGCACATCTGCAACACGATCGGCGTCGATACGATCCCGGTCTTCAACGAGAATCACGGCAAACTGATGCAGGAACTGCTCCGAAACGCGCCGAATATCCCGAAGACCGGCGACCCGTCGCAGCTTGAAACTCCCCGGATCGTCCACGATTTCTCGAGCGGCGCTCTGCCGTCCGGCTCTTCCGACTCGAACGTGTCGGGCACGACCTTCAAGGTGGTCGGGGAACCGGGGAACACCTCGAACAAGGTGCTTGAGGTCAAGAAGAACACCGAGGGCAAGGACGGCGGCGGCACGCTGACCATCCCGATGCTCGAGGTCTCCGCCATGACCGATACGACGGTCGTCGAGTTCGGGATGCGGATCAACGTCTCGTCCGAGAGCCGCTTCGGCAACGACGTCAACGATCCGGGCTCCAACCCCAACCTGATGCAGATGCGCTTTATGGTGGGCAACACCCCGTTCTGGATGCCGACGCTGCGCTTCTCGTCAAGCTCGAATCCGACCTCCGGCTATACGCTCGTCGTCGGAAAGAACACCGGCTCCAATCTGATCGAGACCTTCGGAAGCCCGCAGAAGGTATTGTCGTTCGACACCTGGTATCAGTTCACCTTCCGTATGAAGATCAAGAATTACAGCAAGAGCAACGCGCAGTTCAGCGTCGAGATCCTGATCGACGGCGTGTCGCTCGGGACGTCGACCTGCTTCTACGCAAACGACGACTATACTTCGCTCACCTCCGGCAGCATCACCTTCAAGACCGGGCAAAAGGTCAATCTCCGTCTCGCGCCGCAGATGCGGTCGCACGCGCTGATCTATATCGACGATATTTCCGAGACCATCGAATAAACAACCGTCGGGACCGTTCGGGGAGACCCGTGCGGTCCCCTCTCATTTCACGGAAAAGAGGAGAAAACGCGATGAAAAAGATCCTGCTCGTTTTGCTGATCTGTCTGTTTACGCTCTCGCTTTTCGCCTGCGGGAAGAACAAGAATATTCCCGCCGTCGAGACCGAGGCGGTGATTTACGGCGACGGAGTGATCCCCGCCGTGGTGGTCTCCGCCGGGATCCCGGAGACTGCGGAGACCGAGATAACCGCGCTCCGCGATATGATCGCCGCCCGGGTCGGTTCTTCGCCGCGTTACGGGAAAGAGTCCGAGATCGAACAAAGCGGCGTCGAGATCGTGATCGGCGACACCTCCCGCGCGATCACCGCCCGCGCCAAAGAGTACCTTCCCGCCTACGCGGGGGACGACGTGGCGGGGTTCGCGATTTATTTCGGCGCGGACGGGGTCGCGATCGTCTGGAACCACGAGGCGGGCGCCGTCGCGGGGATCAAGTATTTTAAAAACGCCTATGCGGCAGTCGGGGAACTGCGGATCTATCCCGGCACGTACTACGTCGGCGGGGTCTCGGTCTACGACTACGAACAGGAGAGGGAGGCAGAGCGCGTCAAGCAGCTTGAAGCAGCGTGGGCTGCCCGCTTCGACGTCGTCGAGGATCCCGACGTCCGAGAGGCGGTCAAGTCATTCTACGAGGGGATCTACGACCCCGAAAAGCTGATCCGCTGGTGGGCGGGGCTCTACGATCCCGACCGCGGCGGCTTCTACTACTCCAATTCCGCCCGGGATCACGAGGGCTATCTCCCCGATATGGATAGTACCTATCAGATCCTCAACCGCACGCGTGATTTCGTCCCCGACTTAAAGGACTTTCTCGGGGAGGAACTGACGCAGAAGATCGTCACGTTCTATCAGGAGAAACAGGATCAGTCCGACGGCTACTTCTACCATCCCCAATGGACGAAGGAGGAGTCCCGCGCCAACGTGATGCGCTATTCCCGCGACCAGGACTGGTCGATCTTCGTCCTCGACTGGCTGGGCTCCGCGCCGCTTTACCCGACGGCGCTGGACCGCGCGGCAGAGAGCTCGGAGAGCGGCGGCTCGACTTCGACCGACTGGCAGCCGAACGTACAGTCGGTCACCTATTACGTCAATATGCAGCTCAATACCCGGACCTGCGAACAGTGGGCGAATACCCTCGAGACCCAGGCGACGACCTTCCAGGCGACCGGGATGCTCGACGCGGTGCTCGACGTCCTCGACGCGCGGATCAATCCCGAATACGGCGTTTGGGTGTCGAGCTACGACTCCGCCTCCGATATGTATCGGAACCTGAAGAATACGCCCGGTACCGAGACCCCCTACGGCATCTTCACCAACGCCTACAAAGTGGCGAAAATGTATAACATCGCCGGTCGCCACATCCCCTTTACCGACAAGATGGTCGCCAACGCGATCAAGGCGATTTGCTCCCGCGACCCGGGCATCCGCGTGACCTATCTCTTCAACCCGTGGGCGACCCTCGGCAACGTGCGGCAGAACCTCGTCGATTACGGCACGCCCGAGGAGGTCGCCGCCTACGACGCGCAGATCAAAGAGCACGTCGTCGAGATGGTCGACGCCCTGCAGACGTCGCTTGCGCTCTACCGCTGCGCGGACGGCTCCTACGGCTATCTGCAGAGCGGCTCGAACCCCTCGGTCTACAGTACGAAGGTCTCGCTCGGCGTGAAGGAGGGCGACGTCAACGGCAACAATCTGGTGGTCCTCTGCGCCGCGCATATCTGCACCGCGATCGGGCTCGAAGAGATGATCCCGATCTTCAACGAGTTCCACGCCGAACTGCTGTCCGATCTTCTGACAAACGCCCCGACGATCCGAAAGAACGGCACCTTCTACGGCAACTCGTACACCTTCTCGGACGACGCCGAGGGTTCTCTCCCGGCGGAGGCGCAGGAGACCGCTGCGGAGGGCACGACGTTTTCGGTGACGGCGGATCCCAAGAACGCGGACAACAAGGTGCTCGCGATCAGAAAGAACACCGAGACGAACGCGGACGGCGGCACGCTCACCCTGCCCCTGATCGACGTGCCGACGATGTATAACAATACGACGGTCGAGTTCTCGATGAAGGTCATGGTCGACGGGTCGTCCCGCTTCGGCAACGAGATCACGGGGGTCAACGCCAACATGCTCCAGATGCGCCTGACGTCCGACAAAAAGCCGTTCTGGATGCCGACCCTGCGCTTCACGACCAACGCGAACCCGACCGCGGGCTGCCACCTCGTCGTCGGAAAGAATACCGCCAGCGCCCTGTTTGAGTCGCCCGACCGCCGGACCAAGGTATTCGAATACGACACCTGGTACGAGCTCACTTTCCGGATGACCATCAAGAACTACGGCACGAGCGACGCGCGATTCCGGGTCGAGATACTGGTCGACGGCGAACCCTTCGGGACCTCGACCTGCTTCTACTCGAACGACGACTCCGCGCTCGACGCCGGAACCGTTACGTTCGAGGCGGGGAAGACGGTCAATCTCCGGCTCGTGCCCCAGATGCGGGTCAACGCCCTGATCTATATCGACGATATCACGGCGTCCTACACCCGGACGGCGGACTGACCGATCATTTATTTCAGCAAAGGAAACACTATGCAGAACTATCTTGCGTCCGATAAACCGGATACCCGTTTCGACGCGATCAAGGACCCGCTCGTGCGGGAGACGGTCGGAAACTTTTACCGGGAATTCTACGACCCCGAAAAACTGATCCGCTGGTGGGCGGGTCTTTACGACCCGGAGCTCGGCGGCTTCTACTACGCGAATTCCGCGCGCGATACCGAGGGCTATCTCCCCGATATGGAGTCGACCTACCAGATCCTCTGGCGGCTCTCCGACTTCATCCCCGATCTTCCCGCGTTCCTGGGTCCCGCAATCACCGCAAAGATCGTCTCTTTCTTCCAAACGAAGCAGGATCCCTCCGACGGCTATTTCTATCACCCTCAATGGACGAGGGAAGTATCGCGCAGGAACGTGATGCGCTACACCCGGGACCAGGATTGGGCGATCTTCGTGCTCGGCTGGCTGGGATCCAAGCCGCTCTATCCCACCGCCATCGACCGCGCCGCGGGAAACGGCGGGGAAGCCCGTTCCTACGAGGGATGGGAGCCGAACGCGGCGTCGGTCACGGCGTATCTCGATCGTCTGTTCTCCGAGACTTCCTGCGAACATTGGGCGAACCGGATCGAGACGCAGGCGATGACCTTCAAAGCCGAGGGGATGCTCGATACGATCCTCGATCATCTCGATCGGACGGTCAATCCCGCGTACGGTCTCTGGGTAAAAGGGTACGACGGGGCGTCCGACGCCTATTTCAATATGAAGAACGCGCCCGAAACGCCGTACGGGCTTTTCACCAACGCCTACAAGATCGCAAAGACCTACAATATCGGAGGCCGCCGCTTCCCGCACGCCGTCAGGACCGTCGAAAACGCGATCAAGGCGATCCTGTCGCGCGACCCCGGCGCCCGCATCACCTATATCTTCAACCCGTGGGCGACCCTCGGCAACGTGCGCGAAAACCTCGTACGGTTCGGTACCTCGGAGGAGGTCGCGGCATACGACGCGCTGATCCGGAGCAATATCGTTGAAATGGTCGACGCGCTCGGGTGTTCGCTCGGCAAATACCGCTGCCCCGACGGCTCGTACAGCTATTTGCAACGCGGCTCGAAAGAGACCATCTACGATACCCCCGTTTCGCTTGGCGCGAAGGAGGGCGACGTCAACGGAAACAATCTGGCGCTCCTCTGCGCGACGCACATCTGCACGGCGATCGGGCTTCCCGATATGATCCCGATCTTCGGAGAAGAACACGCCGTTCTTATGCGCGACCTGCTCGACCACGCCCCGAAGATCGTCAAAAAGTGATTCGCTCGTTCTTTTGCCTTTGGATGTTCCACTTGTCGGAATGGTTTACCGCATAACGAAAGCGGGCGCCGCACTTCTGCGGCGCCCGCTATTTTCAATTTCCCGGTCTCCATCACGCCGCGTTCTCGCGGCACATCACTTTCGCCGCCCGCAAGCGGACGGCGAAAACATCACTGATGCAGTCAACATCACGTTGCGAAGCAACACATCACCGAAAAGCGTACGGTCTCCCGTAAGCTTTTCACTTTTATCTCGGCTTGACTTCGTAGACCGTGACGGTGTGGTAGAGATCGCCCGCCCGGAGGATCGCCCGCCCGTGATTCGGGCTGTCGGGCTCTTCCTGGGTCTCGAGACAGAAGGCGGCGTGCTTGTGTTTGACGGCGCCCCCTTTGAGACGGGGACGGTCGCCGGAGAGGAAGTTCGCCGTGTAGAACTGCACGCACGGCTGATCGGTATAGACCGACATCACCAGCTTGTCGCCGGTCACGACGGCGGCGGGGGGTAGGGTGTGACCCGCGATGGGGAAGGGGGGTTTTTCAGCCAGAACGAAATTATGGTCGTATCCGAACCCGGTTTCCGCGATGCGTTCGCCAATCGCGTGCGGGGTGCGGAAATCGAACGCCGTTCCCTCGACCTCGGGACGAACGCCCGTCGGGATCAGCTCGTCGTCCACCTCGGTATACCGCTCGGCGAAGATCCGCGCCACGTGGTTGAGCACGTCGCCCGAGCCGCAGCCGTTGAGGTTGAAATAGGAATGGTTGGTGAGGTTGCAGACCGTGTCCTTGTCGCTCTTCGCTTCGTATTCGATCGAGAGGGCGTAACCCGTCAGGCGGTAGGTCACCTTGACGTCGAGGTTTCCGGGATACCCTTCCTCCATATCGTCGGCGTGCAGGGTCAGTACCAGCGCGCAATCGTCTGCGGACCCGACCGACCAGACCTTCCGGTCAAAGCCGATCACCCCGCCGTGCAGATGGTTGTTCCCGTTGTTCTGCGCCAGCTTGTATTCGACCCCGTTCAGGGTGAAGCGCCCCTTCGCGATCCGGTTGCCGTAGCGTCCGATCAGAGCCCCCTGATGCGAGTGATCCTCGAAATAATCCTCCAGCGTCGGGAATCCGAGCACCACGTCGATCCCGTCGACGACGAAGCGCGTGATCGCCCCGCCGAAGGTGATGACCGATAC
>JAGCYR010000114.1 GCA_017960705.1 Clostridia bacterium
CTCGGAATGACGGTGCGGAGCGGCGTCATTCCCGCAATTCCCGCCATCCGATGCAGCCGTCCTTCCCTCTCCGTAGGGCGGGAATTGAGAGGTAGCGCGGAGGAACGACGCGCGGCGAGCCCTCTTGTTCCCACCATACACAAATAATACGAACCCGGCAGAAAACGTCGGGCTCGTATTGTTTTTTGCCACCGATTTCTTCGGAGCAAGAATCAAAAGATAAACGGCAAACAATATTAGAAATGATACAAATCAGACACAATTTAAACAATTATTTAAGATGATTTTTCCCCAAAAGCATTGACTTTTTCACCGGCTTTGGCTATAATACGATTGAATACGATTTTAGCCGGAGGCGGTGCTATGAACTACATTCCGAGAACTCTTGAAAAAAAGATCAAAGAAATCAGCCGCGAATACGCCTGCGTTTTGGTCACCGGACCGCGGCAGGTCGGGAAATCGACGATGCTCCAACATTTGATGGAGGGCAGCGGTCGCAAAAGGGTAACGCTCGACAACACCGACGAACGGAAACTGGCGAAGACCGACCCCGCGCTCTTTCTGGAGATGCATCCCGCGCCGGTCCTGATCGACGAGGTCCAGTATGCACCGGAACTGTTTTCGTATATCAAGATCAAAGTCGACGAGGGAGCCGCGCCCGGTTCTTACTGGTTGACGGGTTCACAGGCGTTTCGGTTGATGGATCTGGCGCAAGAATCACTCGCGGGACGGACCGCGATCATCCACATGTCGGCTCTTTCGCAGAGCGAACTGTACGGGGACGGTGAAACGACGCCGTTTACAGTTTCGCTTGACGCGCTGGGCGCTCGTAAAACTCACCTTTCGCCCTGTTCCGCGACCGAGATCTACGACCGGATCTGGCGGGGCGCGATGCCCGGACACCGTAGCGGCAAATATACCGACCGCGACGTCTTTTACAGTTCCTATATCCAAACCTATATCGACCGCGACGTGACCGATATGATCCCGGGCGTGGACAAACTGTTGTACGCAGACTTCATACGCGCTGCCGCTTGCCGGGCAGGACAAATGCTGAACGTCCACGATATTGCGCAGGACGTGGGTGTTTCGGACGATACCGCAAAACGCTGGCTGACCGTCCTTGAAAAATCGGGGATCGTTTTCTTTCTGCGTCCCTATTCCAACAATCTGCTCAAACGCACGATCAAGACGCCGAAAATGTATTTCTTTGATACGGGACTCGTTGCGTATTTGACGAAATATTCCGACCCCGAGATCCTGATGAACGGAGCGATCAACGGCGCGATCCTTGAAAACTATACCGTTGCGGAAATCGTAAAAACCTATCACAACAGCGCGAGAGAATGCAATTTCCACTACTATCGGGATAAAGAGTCGAACGAGATCGACCTCGTCATTGAGAGCAACGGCGAGACGCATCCGCTTGAAATCAAAAAATCGTCCAATCCTGCCCCTGAACTCGCCGGCGCATTCAGAATTCTCGATAAAGGATCGCTTCCCCGCGGCGTAGGCGCGATTCTCTGCCTCAAAGAAGAATTATCCGCGATCGACCGCAAAACGTATATCGTTCCCGTTTGGATGATATAAGCGATTTGAAAAATAAAACACCCCAACGGGAATTGTCCAAATGGCAATTAGGCGTGTGCTTTTCTTGATACAAGCAAGCCGACTCGTCTTATTATTTGCCTTCTGGTTCTTCAAATCTCATTTCCTTCCCACCAACAAAGCGCCCTCCGCCTTGCGCGGGGGCGCTTTGTTGGCGAAAGAGTGCATCTCGAACCTCTCGGAATGACGGTGCGGAGCGGCATCGAGCCCCTTTCCCGCGGTTACTCTCGTCCCCCGCTCCTCCCCGTTCGGGTGCGCTCAAAAGCAACGGCGGTCGCCCGACGCGGGGCGTTTCTTTCTTTTTCGGCAAAAAATGCAAGTCGAACTTGATTTTTCGGGGCGAGACGATTATAATGATAGTGAGACCATCTTGCGAAGGGGTTGGCGGCCGGCGCGGCGTCTGCATTGATCCCGACGGAAGGATAGACCGGGCGGAAGCCCGCCGTCTTTTCGGCGTCTTCAATCAAAACAACGGCGTACCGGACACGGCGTACCTTTGTCGTGTGAAGGGACGCCGTTTTTGTATCACGAACCGAAAAAAGGAGAAAACGGAATGGAAAGCAAACAAAAGAAAACGAGCGGTTTTGT
Organism: Clostridia bacterium; assembly: GCA_017960705.1. Classification (GTDB taxonomy): domain Bacteria; phylum Bacillota; class Clostridia; order Oscillospirales; family CAG-272; genus UBA1740. Next base: position 2,197 of record JAGCYR010000114.1, read on the forward strand.
AAAGACGGGGCTCTCTGTCTCGATCCTGCTCTTGGCGGCGGCGCTGGTGTTCTTTATCCTGCAGCGCGGCACCGTCAGTCTCGCGTGCCTCATCGCGGCGAGCGTACTGTGCGTCGTCTTTCTGATCCTGTTCCTTGTCGGACGCAAAAAGCCGGCGGAAAAGAAAGCGGAACCGAAAGCCGAGCCGAAACCCGAGCCCGAAGCGGAGCCCGCAAAGGAAGAAACTCCCGTTGAAGAGGCGGAGGAGGAAACGGCGGACGAAGCCGGATCCGAACCCGAAGAGGGCGCAGAAGCCGGCGCAAGCGAGGAGGGCGTGGGGCTGAAAGAGAGTCTCGCCATCGCGTCCCACGCGCACAGGACCGAAAAAGTCTCCAAGGCGTATATCGCGAACTATCTCCGTTCGGTCTATCCCGACAACGTCGAGCTGAACGAACGCGTGAACGAAACCACGACCGGGCTTCCGCTCGCGGATACCCACTACGTCAAGGATAAGAAAGGCAAAAAGACCTGCTTCGTCTACGTCTACGAGATCGAGGGCGCGATGATGCTGTTGCTGAAAACCAAGGATCCGCTCGGCAAAGAGATGAAGAAAGAGCACGAATCGGTCCGCCGCAGCGCCTTCCCGAAGGCGAAGGACGCCTGGTATTCCGTGGTCGTCGACGACAGCTTGACCAACGCGCAGGTTGAGGATATGCTCGACCGGACGATCGCCCTCTATTCGGGCGAACCCGTCCCCGAAAAAGCCCCCGCCGAGGGCATCGGGCTGAAAGAAAGCCTTGACATCGCCGCGCACGCGCACCGGATCGAGGAACTCTCCAAACAGGCGATCGCGACCTACCTGAGAAAGGTCTATCCCGACAAGGTCGAGCTGAACGAGCGCGATCATTTCACCAAGACCGGGCTGCCCCTCGCGGACACCCACTACGTCACCGACAAGGACGGCAAGAGCGTCTGCTTCGTTTACGTCTACGAAACCGAGGGCGCGATGATGCTCCTGCTGAAAACCAAAGACCCGCTCGGCAACGAATTCAAGCGCGAGCACGGTTCGGTCGTCAGAAGAAGCGCGTTCCCGAAGGCGAAGGACGCTTGGTACTCCGTGGTCGTCGACGACAGTCTCTCGAACGGGCAGCTTGAAGATATGATCGACCGCACGATCGCGCTCTACACCGGCGAACCCGTTCCGAAAAAGACGAAACACATCGTCGCCCCGATCCACACGGTCGCCCACGTCACGGTCGCCGAAGCCAAAGCCATGGTCACCGACGAACAGGCGGAGGACGCGATCGAGGAAGCCGTGACCGAGCATACCGGCAAGAAGGGCATCATCAACGTCGACACGCTCTCGAACACGTTCGACGAGGGCGACACCGTCACGGTCGAAAAACTCAAGGAGAAGAAACTGATCCAGCCGAGTATCGGGCAGGTCAAATTGCTCGCCCGAGGCACCCTGAACAAGGTGCTGCATATCGAGCTGCAGGACTTCTCGCTCGAAGCCGTGAAGATGGTGATCGCCACGGGCGGTACCGTCAAGCACGTTTAATCATCAACCAAACAGGAGGCGGGCGTTTTTGCCCGCCTCTCTTGCGTTTTTTTCTTTCTACGCTCTTGATTTGGTGCGCGGGAACGAGTATAATATAGAGCAGAAATTTACCGATGGGGGAAAACGACATGAAACAGTATCTGCTGCCCGAAAACGGCAGTTTTTATAAGGTCAATCTGCACAGCCACACCGTGATATCCGACGGGGGACAGACGCCGGAGGAGGTCAAGGCGTTCTACAAATCGCACGGCTATTCCGCCGTCGCGTTCACCGACCACGAGATCATGCTCGACCACTCGGACCTCTCGGACGACGAATTCATCGCCCTGACCGGGTACGAATACGGATTCGATCTCTCGAAAAGGAACCCCGTCTCCGCCGTCTACGAGGGCGACGTCAAGACGCACGAGCACACGCCGAAGGTGCACCTGAACCTCTATTCCAAAGATCCGCACGATATCCGTATGGTCTGCTGCGATATCAACTACATCTGGGGCAACTCGAAAAAGTACCTCGACGCGGCGCAGTACGTCGGCGATCCCCACTACAAGCGGATCTATTCGGTCGAGGGCGTGAACGAGGTGATCCGAGCGGCGCGGGAACGGAATATGCTGGTGGTTTTCAATCACCCGAACTGGTCGATGAACGATCTCGACTTCTACGGCAAACTGGAAAATCTGACCGCCCTTGAGATCATCAACGGCGGGTCTCATATCGACAGCGATATGGACGACGTTCCCCACGTCTATCAGGAGATGATGCGGGCGGGCAAACGGATCGGCTGCGTCGCGGGCGACGACAACCACGCGACTCACGACTGCTGCCTTGCCTGGACGATGGTGAAGGCGGATTCGCTCTCCTACGAAAACCTGGTGAACGGGATCGAGAACGGGAACTGCTACGCCTCGAGCGGTCCTTCGATCACCGATCTTTGGATCGAGGACGGAAAGGTCACGGTGAAGACCTCCGACGCCGTCGGGATCTATCTGCATACCGTCGGGCGGCGCACCGCCTTCAAGCGGCAGAAGCCCGGCGAGCCCCCCCTGACCGAGGCGACCTTCCGGCTCAGTCCGAACGATATGACCTTCCGGATCTCGGTGCGCGACGCGGCGGGCAACCACGCCTATACGCGCTACTACTATTTCGACGAGCTGACCGAACCGATCCTTTGACCGGGGGCGGTTTATAAAAATGCGGTGATTTGCGTGCAAATCACCGCTTTTGATTATGGTTGAAAGAGGATCACTTGAAGAGCTCTTCGATCATATCGAGCGACTCGCGGACCAGGATATCGCCGCCCTCGTGCCCGACCACGCCGCTCGAAACGTAGGCGCTGTAGTGCCCGCCCTTTTCGGCTTTCTCGGTGGGCAGGTATCCGAGCGCCCCGCAGCAGAGCTGGATCTCGAAGGTCTGGGTCGCGACGCTCCGCGCGCGGATCTGGTTGCCGAAGTCGAGGAACAACTCGAAAGGAGAGGTCACGAAGGCGACTTTGCCGATCCGGATGGCGTGGACCTCGGTATCCACCGTCTCGAAGATCTCCTGCGACTCGTAGCGTTTGAGGGTCCCCGCGTAGACGTAGAGCTCGGCAGAATCCTTGTAGTCCAGCGTCTTCTTGTCCTTCAGCGCGTCCCGGAGCACCCGGCGGGCGTCCTCTGCTTCGCTGTCGGTCACGCGGCGCAGGGGGAGGCGCAGGGTCTTCACCGTATGGGCGAAGTTCCCCTCGGTGTAAACCGTTCCGATATCCTCCATCTCGCTCTCGATCTCGTTAAAGATGCGGCGACCGGCTTTCCAGGTCCCCTTCACGTCGAACATCGAGGGGTCGGCGAAGCGTTCCTTCGGGTTGATCCGGGTGACGTTCGGATCCTTGATCGGGGTCTCGGGCTCCACCCAGCGGATCAGGTCGCGCGGGCAGAGGTCGCCGGCGGGCGAGACCAGCGCCAGCAGCTTGAAATCTTTTCCGTGCTTTTCACGGAGCAGGATCTTGACCTTGCCCCAGTAGTCGGCGGAGATCACGCTTCTCTGCTCCATGATCTGCGCGGGGCAGGCGACGTTTGCGACGATGCCGGTCATCTTCCCCGCTTTGACGTAGATATAGAGCAGCTCCATCCCGGTATCGTTTCCGCCCTCGAGCGAAACGAAGGTGGCGCGGTCGACGTCGCCCCACATTCTGGCGCTCCCGTCGGAGTAGGTGGCGCGGCGGTTCATCCCGACGGCGACCCGTCCGAACCCCTGCGCGAAGCCCCCCTCTCCGAGGTTGGCGTACGCCTCGAGCACCGAATCTGCGATCCGCTCGACCAGAATATCCCGCGCCTCGCCCGGTTGGATACATTCGGTCGACGTGATCTGCGGGACGTATTTGCAGTCCGCGGGCATAAAGTCGCAGATCACCTTGAGCGTGCCGCCCTCGAACGCCCGGACGCCCCCCTCCGCCTGCTCGTAGACGTACGAGTTGTGGATGTGGACGGCGTGGAGCATGATCTTGTCGGTTTGGATCTTCGGATTCTTCTCGCCGACCCGCGCCCGTACCCGGAGGCACAGGTCTCGCCCGACCCCCTCGAGGTCGCAGGAGCAGAAGAACGCCTGTTCCCCGTCCTCCTCGACGGCGAGCGTGGTGACGGTGATGGGGGTCTCCACCTCGTCGGTCACGCGCTCGAAAAATTCACCCGCGAGAGAGATGGGACGGTCGGGCACCAGACTGACCTCCGACCAGCCGAAACGAATTCTTGACATATCGGGATACTCCTTGTATAATAATTAATTGGATCCGATCATTTCTTTGAAAGGTACTCTTTCGGGCTGCATCCGAACGCCTCCCGGAACGCCCGGTAGAAGGTGCGTACCGAACGGAAGCCGCTCGCCTCCGCCGCCGACTCGGTGCTCCGGTTTTTCTCGCGCAGGAGCGTGATGGCGTGCTTCAGCCGCAGGAGGTTGACGTAGCGCAGGATCCCGACGCCGATCGAAGATTTGAACAGCCCCGAGATATAGCTCGCGTTGTACCCGAAATGCGCGGCGATCGACGAGAGCAAGATATCCTCCCGGTAATGCCCGTGGATATAGAGCAGGATCTTCGACACGAGGTCCGATCCGCCGTGGGGCGCCGCGCCCGCTTCAAACGAAACGTTGCGCACGATCAGGTCGAGGATCAGATACAGGTTTCCCCTCGTCTGCAGCGCGTTTTCCCCGTCCCCGCGCTCCACGTTCGCCTCGATCTCCCTGATGTACGCGCCGATCTTCCCCGCCGCCTCCCCCGCGGAGAGGAAGGGGTCGGAGGCGGTCCGTCCGTTCAGTATCGTGCCGAACTCGCGGCAGACGTCGGGCGGCAGGACCAGAACGAGGAAACGGGAGTTCTCCGCCGGCAGATAGCGGTGGGTGTCGTACGCCAGAGCGATCGACAGCTCTCCCTTTTTCAGCCGCTTCATCCGGTCGTTCACCAGAACGTCGACCTCGCCCTCGGTCACGTAGCAGAGCTCGATCTGCGAATGAAAATGGAACTCGCCGCCGCCGCTTTGGTATTCGATCAGGCGCAGACGCTGATTCAGTTCCAGATGGATCCCGAGCTTGGCTTCCACGGCGCTTCCTCCTTTCGCCCGAAAAACTGTCGCAAAAGAAACGGGAATATGCGCTTTCACGCAACGATTTGCGCCCCAATTATAGCACAGCCGTAAAACAATAACAAGGTATTTTTGAAAAAAAGAGGCATATACGAAATGAAGATCACGAAACTCAACACCTATTTCGTCCGTCCGCGCTGGGGGTTCGTCGAGATCACAACCGACGCCGGAATCACGGGCTGGGGCGAGGCGGTCCTTGAGGGACACGCCGCCGCGGTCCTGGCGTGCGTCAACGAGATGAGCGACTACCTCGTAGGCAAGGATCCCGCCGATATCGAGGGGCTCTGGGAGACGCTCTACCGCGCGGGCTTCTACCGCGGGGGCGGCGTCATGATGAGCGCCATTTCGGGCATCGACCAGGCGCTCTGGGATATCAAGGGCAAGGTCTTCGGCGTCCCGGTCTATCAGCTTCTCGGGGGCAAGTGCCGCGAGAAGATGAAGGTCTACTCCTGGATCGGCGGCGACCGTCCGTCCGACGTGGGAAAAGCCGCGAAGGAAAAGATGGACGCGGGCTTCCAAGCGATCAAGATGAACGCGACGGAGGAACTGCAGATCGTCGACACCTACGACAAGATCGACGCGGTCCTCGAGCGCGTCGCCGCGATCCGCGAGAGCTGCGGCAAATATTTCGGCATCGCGATCGACTTCCACGGCAGAGTGCACAAGCCGATGGCGAAGATTCTGGCGAAGAAGCTGGAGGAGTTCGACCCGATGTTCATCGAGGAGCCCGTCCTCTGCGAAAATATGGAGTATTTCGGGGAGATCGCCGCCGCCTGCAACATCCCGATCGCGACCGGCGAGCGCCTGTTCTCCAAGTGGGACTTCAAGCGCCTGTTCAAGGCGGGCGGGGTCGACATCATCCAGCCCGACCTCTCGCACGCGGGCGGCATCACCGAGGTCAAGAAGATCGCCGCGATGGCGGAGGCGTACGACGTCGCGCTGGCGCCCCACTGCCCGCTCGGACCCATCGCGCTCGCCGCCTGCCTGCAGGTCGACGCGATCAGCTATAACGCCTTCATTCAGGAGCAGAGCATCGGCATCCACTACAACGTGGGCAAGAGCGTGCTCGACTACGTGAAGAACGGCGAGGATTTCCGCTTTACCGACGGCTTCGTCGATCTGCCAAAACTGCCCGGGCTGGGCGTCACGGTCAACCGTGAATTGGTTTTGGAAGAGAACAAGACCCCGAACAACTGGAAGAACCCCGTCTGGCATCACGCGGACGGCAGCGTCGCGGAGTGGTAAAGGAGACGGATATGGAAAACGTAAAAGAACTCATCAAAAACGAACGGCTGATCGTCATCGTCCGCGGCGTGAAGGGGGATCGGCTGATCCCGCTTGCCGAGGCGATGTACGCGGGCGGCGTCCGCCTGCTGGAGGTCACCTACACGGCGAGCGGCAAGGTCACGGACGAAGAGACCGCCGAGAACATCGGCGCGCTGGTCAAACACTTCGGCGACCGGATGCAGATCGGCGCGGGAACCGTGCTGACCGAGAAGCAGGTCGCGCTGACCGCCGCCGCGGGAGGCAAGTATATCATCTCTCCGAACGGCAACCCCGCCGTGATCCGTGCGACCAAGGCGGCGGGTCTTCTCTCGATCCCCGCGGCGTACACCCCGACCGAGATCGAACTCGCCTACGAGTGCGGCGCCGATTTCGTCAAGCTCTTCCCCGTCACCGCCCTCGGTCCCGCCTACGTCAAGGCGGTGCGGGGTCCCCTCAATCACATCCCGCTCCTCGCCGTCGGCGGCGTCGACCTCTCGAATCTCGCCGACTACGCGAAAGCCGGGGTCTCGGGCTTCGGGATCGGCGGCAATATCGTCGATAAAAAGATGCTCGACGCCGGGGACTACAACGCGATCACCGAACTGCCGAAGCAGTACGTTACGACGATCAAGTCGCTCTACTGATCGCCCGCGCTCCGCTCCTTTTGATATCAACTCCCTTTCCCGCGGCGGAAAGGGAGCTTTTTCTTGCAAAAACGGTTTGGGCGCTTTGCACAATTATTTTTGTTTCGCTTTGTGCAGACCGCTGGTTTTACTTTTGAAAACAAAGAAATTATTGCATTTTTTCAAAAAACGGAGTAAAATGGAAGCAAGGACGGACGTTCGACCGGGAAAAGGAACGGGGCGGCGCCGACGGTCCCGCACGCTTTCACCCGTTTGTCAGGAGGACAATCATGAAACTCAAAAGA
>JAGCYR010000115.1 GCA_017960705.1 Clostridia bacterium
CTGGGACGAATATGACGTCTATGCAAAGAACTGACGCTCCCCGCGTCGTCGTGATCGGCGGGGGCGCAGCGGGTCTTCTCGCCGCAGGGACCGCCCAAAGGAACGGCGCGACCGTCACCGTGATTGAACAGAACGACCGCCCCGGAAAGTAGATCCTGATCTCGGGAAAGGGTCGCTGCAACGTCACGAACGACTGCACCCCCTCCGAGTTTATCCCGAACGTGACCAAAAACCAACGCTTCCTCTATTCCGCCGTCAACCGCTTTTCCCCGCAGGATATGCAGGAGCTGCTGTCCTCCCTCGGCGTGGAACTCAAAACCGAGCGCGGCAAACGGGTCTTCCCCGTGTCGGATAAGAGTTCGGATATCCTTTCTGCTCTGCTCCGTTATACCTCCGACTGTACGTTTCTTCGCGCCAAGGCGAAGGCGATCGCGCTGGATTCCGGCGCCGCCGTCGGGGTCGTGACCGAAAACGGGACTATCCCGTGCGACGCGGTGATCCTCGCGACCGGCGGCGCGTCCTATTCCTTGACCGGCTCGGACGGCTCGGGCTACCGGATCGCGCTGGCGGCGGGTCACACCGTCACGCCTCTTATTCCCTCGCTCGTCCCGCTGGTTTCGCCCTCCCCACTCTGCCCCGAGATGCAGGGTTTGTCGCTCAAAAACGTCGCTCTGACACTCTTCGACGGCGATCGCGAGCTTTACCGGGATTTCGGGGAGATGCTGTTCACCCATTTCGGATTGAGCGGACCGATGATCCTATCGGCGTCCGCACATCTTCGGAACACCGACTTCGGGAACGTGCGCGTCGAGATCGACCTTAAACCCGCGCTCGACGAACAAACGCTGGAGAAGCGGATCCTGTCGGATTTCGCCAAGTATATCAACCGCGACGTCCGGAACGGTTTGAACGATCTTCTTCCCCAGAAGATGATACTGCCGTTCCTCACGCTTGCAGAGATCGACCCGCGCAAGAAGATCAACGTCCTGACCAAAGTCGAGCGGGGGCGGATGCTCTCGACCCTCAAGCGCTTTACCGTCCCCGTAACGGGATTCCGTCCCATCGAGGAGGCGATCGTCACCTCGGGCGGCGTCAGCGTGAAGGAGATCGACCCGAAGACCATGGCGTCCCGACTTGTAAAAGGGCTTTACTTTGCGGGCGAGATCATCGACGTCGACGCCTACACGGGCGGCTTCAATCTGCAGATCGCGTTTTCCACCGGATTTCTCGCGGGATTATCCGCCGCCGAGATCCGTTCACATGACAAATAAAGTAGGTACAAGACAATGTCACATCTCAAGATCGCCGTAGACGGCCCCGGGGGCGCCGGAAAGAGCAGCGTCTGTCGGGAGGTCGCCCGCCGTCTCAATCTTCTCTATATCGACACTGGCGCGCTCTACCGCACGGTCGGGCTCTACGTGAAACGGAAGGAGATCGATCCCGCTGACCGTGACGCGGTCGTCGCGTCTCTTCCCGAACTTTCGATCGGGGTCAGAGCCGAACAGGGACGGCAGATCATCATTCTCGACGGCGTGGAGATCGGCGACGAGATCAGAACGCAGGAGATCTCGATGTACGCCTCCCGCGTTTCCGCCATCCCCGAGGTCCGGGCAAAACTGCTCGGCTATCAGAGGGGTTTTGCGGAGGAATACGACGTGATCCTCGACGGACGCGATATCGGGACGGTCATCTTCCCCGACGCGGAGGTCAAGGTCTTTCTGACCGCCTCCCCCGAGGCGAGAGCCCACCGCCGGTATCTTGAACTGAAGACGAAAGGGGTCGACGTCACCGAGGAATCGGTGCTTGCCGAAATGAACGAGCGCGACCACGCCGATTCGACCCGGGAGAGCGCTCCGCTCGCAGCGGCGCCCGACGCCGTGACGGTCGACACCTCCGACCTTGATTTCGAGGGTTCCGTCGACGCCGTGATCTCGCTGATCAAGGCGCGCCGTTACGCTATGACCCCCGAAAAAGCGAAAAAAGTTAAAAAGCAGAAACGCTCCTACCGTTTCTTCTATTACACGCTCGGTTGGATCATCCGCTTCCTGCACCGCATCAAGGTCACGGGGCGCGAGAATCTCCCGCGCTCGGGCGGAGGCATCCTCTGCGCCAACCATATCGCGATACTCGACATTTTCTCGATCGGGGCCAGCGTTCCCCGTCCGATCAATTTCCTTGCGAAACGCGAGCTCTTCAAAGTTCCCGTTCTGTCGTTTCTGATCCGCTCCGCCGGGGCGATCCCGCTGGAGAGAAAGAAGACCGATCTCGGCGCGATCCGCCGCTCGGTCGAGCTGGCTGCGAACGGCAATCTCGTCGCCATCTTCCCGCAGGGGCACCGCCAGCCGGGAAAAAATCCCGCCGACACCGAGTACAAATCCGGCGCGGCGCTGGTCGCCTACCGCTCCGGAGTCCCCATCGTCCCGATCTGTATCAAGATGAAGGGACAGAAATACAGGATCTTCCGCCGCACCGAGATCATTATCGGCAAACCGCTGTCGCAAGAGGAGCTCGGATTCGTCAACGGCGGTTCCGCCGAATACCGTGAAGCGGCTGCCAAGGTCTTTAACGAGATCTGTCGTCTCGGGAACTTCGAGAGAACGCTTCCCTCTCCCGCGGACGAAGAAAACAAAGACTGATGGTCACGCTGGCAAAGAACGCGGGCTTCTGTTTCGGGGTCAAGCGCGCCGCCGAGATGACCGAACGGCTGATGGAAGAACCGGATCTCCGCATTTTTACGCTCGGGGACCTGATCCACAACCGCACCTATCTCGCCACCCTTGCCGAACGGGGCGTTAGATCGGTCGGGTTCGACCAAGCGGAAGAGATCGCCCGCTCGACCGAAACCGAGGGACCCGCCGCGCTCGTCATCCGCGCCCACGGCATCCCGCGGGAGGAAAACGAACGGCTGACCGAACTCTCGGAAAAGTATCCCGGTTTCCGCGTCTACGATATGACCTGCCCCAACGTCAAGCGGATCCATACGATCGCCGCCGAGAACACCGGGGACGACACTGTCTTCTTCCTCTACGGATCTCCCGATCATCCCGAGCCCGTCGGCATCATGTCCTACGCCAAGGGAGAAAAGGCGATCTTTACCGACGAGGACGAGCTGATCGAACTCCTCAAACACACCGATCTCACGGGAAAGCGGCTGGTTTTTGCGAGTCAGACGACCCAAAACTTGCTTCTGTGGAAAAAAACTCAAAAAATAATTCAAAAACTATATACAAACTCGATTTTTTTTGATACAATATGTAGTGTTACGGAAAATCGGCAAACGGAAGCCATCGCGCTGGCGGAGCGGTCTGATTGTATGATCGTGATCGGCAGCCGCGAGAGTTCCAACACGCGGCATCTGTTTGATCTTTGCAGCAAGAGATGTCCCGAAACGTACCTGATCGAATCGGTGGATCAGCTACCGGACGTCCCGCGAATCCCCGGTTACCGTACATCAATCACCGCCGGCGCTTCCACACCGGGCGGGATCATTACGGAGGTATTTCAAGCCATGGAAGAAAAACTCGAACTCGAAAGCTTCGAGGAAATGCTGAACGACTCTCTCAAAACATTACATACAGGAGAAACTGTGACCGGTATCGTGACGGCGATCGACGCCAACGGTATCTATCTTGACCTCGGGATCAAGCAGACCGGATTCATCGCCGCCGACCAGTTGTCGGTCGAGACCGATAAAGTCAATCCTGCTGAAATGTTCAAGATCGGAGACGAGGTCAAAGCGTTCGTCATCCGCGTCAACGACGGCGAAGGAATGGTCACCCTTTCCAAGAAGCGCGTCGACGCCGACAAGAGCTGGATCACGATCGAAGAGGCGTACAACGACGGCACGATCCTTGAAGGAAAAGTCACCGAAATCGTCAAGGGCGGTCTCGTGATCGGAATCGACAAGCACTCGATCTTCATTCCCGCAAGCCACAGCGGAGTTCCGAAGGACGGCGATCTGAACGTTCTTCTCGGGACCACGCAGCGTTTCAAACTGATCGAACTCGACGACACGAGAAAACGGGCGCTCGGCTCGATCCGCATCGTCAAGCGCGCCGAAAGAGCGGAGGCGGAAGCTGCGCTCTGGTCCACTCTTGAAGTGGGACAGCGCTTCAAAGGCACGGTCAAAAATCTGACCTCCTACGGGGCTTTCGTCGACATCGGCGGCATCGACGGTATGGTCCACAACTCCGAACTGTCCTGGAAGCGGATCAAGCATCCGTCGCAGGTCGTTTCGGTCGGACAGGAGATCGAGGTCTACATCAAGGAACTCGACCCCGAAAAGAAGCGCATTTCGCTCGGTTACAAGACCGAGGATATGGACGTCTTCTCGGTTTTCGCCGCCAACCACAACGAGGGCGACGTCGTTTCCGCGAAGATCGTTTCGATCATGCCCTTCGGCGCTTTTGCAGAGGTCGCCGACGGCGTCGACGGTCTGATCCACATCTCGCGTCTGTCGCGTGAGAAGGTCGCGAAGCCCGAGGACGTCGTTTCGATCGGACAGGTCGTCGACGTGAAGATCACCGAGATCGACCGCGAGAACCGGAAACTCGGTCTCTCGATCCGTGCGATCGAAGAGGAAAAAGCCCGCGCCGAAGAGGCGGTCGCCCGCGAAGCCGAAAAGGCGGAGCGCGAGGCTGCCGAGAAGGCGGAGGCAGAAGAGAAAGCCGCCGAGCGCGCCGAGATGGAGAAATACATTTCCGGCGTTATCGACTGACCCTACACCGATAAAATTCACCGCGGGGACTTCCCCGCGGTGTTTTTTGATTTCTTTTTACAAACAAAAAATCCCGACGATCTGTCGGGATTTATTTGGGGGGTTATCACTTGTACTTGCGCTTTCTCGCGGCTTCGGATTTCTTCTTCCGCTTGACGCTCGGCTTCTCGTAGCACTCTCTCTTGCGGAGTTCCGCGAGGACGCCCGATTTCGCGCAGGAACGCTTGAAACGACGCAGCGCGCTGGCGATCGTCTCGTTCTCTTTCACTCTGATTTCTTCCATTCTGTTTCCCCCCCTTCGCTTATGACAAGAGGCAATTATTTTAC
>JAGCYR010000116.1 GCA_017960705.1 Clostridia bacterium
CCAGCGCGCTGAAACTGTAACGGATTGTCTCGCCTTTCCTCTGCGCGATCCTGTGGTCGGGAAGATCGGAGGTCAGTACGACGAGAATCGCCGCCGGAACGAGCAGAAACGCCGTCGCGATCAGAAGCGGACGTTTTTTCTTTTTCAGGAGAAAAAAGATCCCGAGGGCAAGAAACAGACCGCTGAGGATCGTCTTCACGACGAACGGGACGTTCGAGAGCAGGAAAGATCCCGCGAAAAAGCCGAAGAGCGCCGCGGCGAGCGGTCGCTTTTTCAAAAGTTCCACGGCGTTCTCCTTTCGTTTTGTTCGACGATATTCTACCATAATCGACGCGTGATGTCAAACCCTTCGGTTTCTTTCTGAATTCGAAAATGATTCGATTGACAAGCGAGGATGAATATGGTATAATAAAGTGATAAGGACAAATCGGAGAAAGGAGGGAACGGAATGACCGACGACAGAGACAGATTCTGGGATCTTTCGGACTTGATCCCGAAGAAGAAAACGGCGCCGCTCCCGCCCTTTTCGCATACCGTTTCGTTCGCGGACGTGAAGCCCAAGAACAAGGGGACGGGCGACGAGATCGAGCCGATCGACGGGACCTTGACCTTTCCGGATCTCCCCGAACAGAGGCGGGAGAGCGTCTCCTACGTTCCCGAAAAGAATCGGCTGATCACGGGCGTGACCGTAACGCGTATGCTCGGCGGATACCGCTTCTACGAGGAGTTCCGGCGCGACGCGACCGTTTTCTGCACCCTTCCGGGTTCGCCCTGCGACTACGTGCCGTTCTATTCCTCCATGCCGCAGTACGCGCATCTCGATCCCCGCCAGAAATCGTACTATCTTTATTTCCGCGAGACGGTCACGAAAAAAAAGCGCGTGCGCTGCGACGAGAGCTATCTCCGGCTCTATATCTACGAGATCATCAACCTTCCCGACAAGATCCCGCCTGCGGAGGGAGTTGTGCGGCTGATCACGCTCTGGAGGCTCTACCGCGAGCGGTTCCCGGGGCTCAATATGCAGCTCGCGGGCTGGATCGCGGACTACTGCCTCGTCCACCGGCTTTCCTGTCCCCTTGACGAGTTGCGCCCGATCATGGATACCGTGATGAACGCGACCGATTTCAAGGAGTTCTATCTCGGAGAGGCGGCGGAGGACGCCGACGGGGGGCTCGGGGCGCTTTTGTCCGCGCTTTCGGATTATTCCTTCGCGTCTGGAAAGTACGCTTCCGGGGAAAACGAGGCTCTTTTTTCGGAGCATATCCCCGCGTCGCTTCTGCCTCTGATCCGGCGGCTCCTCTCGGAGGAGAAGACCACGCGGGACGGAACGGTCAAGCGGACGAGACGCGCGTTTCTCGGCGCTCTCACCTCCTACTTTGCCAAATATGAGATCACGGTGGAATACCGCTCGTTCTCGGGTTCGCTTTCGCTTCGCCGCCGCGTCACCGCCGCGGTCAAGTACGCGGAGAATCGTCTGCGCGGCATTCTCGCGATCCGCAGCCGGCTTGCCGTCACCGATTTCGAGGGATGGGCGAAAGCAGAGATCGACCGCTATTTCGACCGTCTCGCGGAGAAAATGAAGCTCGAGAGGCAGACCCGCGAACGCCCGGCGTACGAGGCGCTCTACGACGCAGAGGACCGGACCATCTCGTTCTCCGGCGCCGACGAGATCGAACGCGCGTCGTGGGAGAACGCGAGGATCTTGGTCACGGAAGACGAAGCGCCCGAAACGGTTTTGGCGCAGCCCGTCTCCGAACCCGCGCCCGAAACGGTCGGGAACGGGGAAGAATCGTTTCTCACGGATGATGAGACCGAGTTTCTTGCGGCGCTTCTTGCAGGGGACAGAGCCCGTCTTCTCTCCGCTGCGGAGAAAGCAGGGACGTCGGTCGACGGAATGGTCGAAACCATCAACGAACGCGCCTCCGAGGTATTCGGGGACGTGGTGATAGAGAGTACCGATCTAGGCTACAAAGTGATCGGTGATTACAGCGAGGAGGTCGTACAATGGACGAAGTCCAGATGAAAGTTCCGAAAAGAATATTGAATACGCTGCTTTCCTCCCTTGCGGCGGGGGTGGTCCCGCGCAGCGGAGCGCCCTATATCGCGATCGGCAGGAAAGAGGAGATTGCCTCGCTTCTCGGCAACCTCGACGAGGTCGCGGAGGGGGGAGCCGCCGTCCGTTTTCTGATCGGGCGATACGGGAGCGGCAAGAGCTTCCTGATCCAGCTGATCCGCGGCTACGCGACCGACAGAGGATTTCTCTGCGCCGACGCCGATCTCTCGCCCGAGAGACGGCTTTGCGGCGGTTCCGACGCGGGGCTCTCCACCTACCGCGAACTGATGAAGAACCTGTCCTCCAAGGCGTCGCCCGACGGCGGTGCGCTCCCGATCCTGCTCTCGCGCTATTACGCGAGTTTGCAGGCGGAGATGCTCGAACGCAACCTGACTCCGGAGGATCCCGGCTTCGTTGCGGGCGTGGTTTCTTCGGTCGGCAAGATGCTTGACGAGCTCGAAGGGTACGTCGGGGGCTTTGATTTCGCCCGTGTGCTCGCGGAGTATTTCCGCGCGACGGCGGAGGATAACGCGGAGCGCCGCTCGGCGTGTCTCTGCTGGCTGCGGGGCGAGTTCAACGGGAAGACCGAAGCGAGAGCGGCTCTCGGTTTCCGGATCGGCTCGGTCATCGACGACGACAACTGGTACGACTACCTGAAACTCTGGGCGGTCCTCTCCTGCAAGATCGGGTACAAGGGGCTGATCGTTTTCATCGACGAATGCGTGAATCTCTATAAGATACCGAACCGGATCTCGCGCGAGGCGAACTACGAAAAACTGCTCGCCATCTTCAACGATACGCTGCAGGGTCGCGCGCGTTCGCTCGGCGTGATCTTCGGCGGAACGCCACAGTTTCTCGAGGACACGCGCCGCGGTCTCTTCAGTTACGAGGCGCTCCGTTCGCGTCTGCAGGACGGGCGGTTTTCCGACGCGGGGTATCAGAACCTGTCTGCTCCGGTCATTCGTCTGCGCCGTCTTTCGGATAACGAACTTTTGGCGCTGGTCCGCCGTTTGACCATCCTGTTCGAGCAGCGGGAGGGGACCTCGGGGCTTATCTCCCCCGAACGGATGGAGCGTTTCCTCCGCTGTGCGCTCGCCCGCGCCGGAGCCGAGGAGATGGTGACGCCGCGCGAGATCATCCGCGACTACCTGACCCTGCTTTCGATTTTGCGCGACCATCCCGACGCCGATTTCGACAAGTTGCTCGAATCGACCGGCTCGCCCATGGGCGGGGACGACGACGAGCTTCCCGCGTCGGAACCCCTGATCGGCGGGAGCGAACCCGCTGCGAGCCCCCGTGTTTCGGTTTTCGATCTCGATCTCTGATCCGTTACCGTAAGAAAGCGAGGTGATCCGCGTGACCGAGGCGGACCGTCTGTTCGGGAGGTTTCCCGACTTTATCAAGGAATATATCTACCGTCACGAGTGGAAGGGATTCCGCGAGGTGCAGATGTCGGCGGCTCGCGTCTTATTCGACTCCGACGACAATCTGCTCCTGTCCTCTTCGACGGCTTCAGGCAAAACCGAAGCGGTCTTTTTCCCGATCCTCTCCGACCTTTGTTCGGGGAACGCGGGGCAGACCGGCGTATCGGTCCTCTATATCGCGCCCTTGAAAAGTCTGATCAACGACCAGTTCGGACGTATGGAGGAACTGCTCGACGCGAGCGGGATCCCGGTCACCCGCTGGCACGGGGACGTCGGCGCGTCGCATAAGACGAAATTGCTGAAAGACCCGAAGGGGATCCTGCAGATCACGCCCGAATCGCTCGAGAGTATGCTGATGAATCGATCGAACGATATCCCCAGGGTCTTCGGCGGTCTGAAATACGTCATCCTCGACGAGATCCATACCATGATCGGTTCGGATCGCGGCAACCAGGTGATCTGTCTGCTCTGCCGGATGGCGCGGCTGATCGGCTCGTCGCCCCGCCGCATCGGTCTTTCGGCGACGGTCGGCGACCTCGAATCCGCCGCCGAGTGGCTGGGCGCGGGCAGCGGACGGAAAACGCAGGCGCCGCCCCCGCCGCAGCAAAAACTGCACTGGCGGCTCGGGATGGAGCATTTCTACTACCAGAACCCCAACGAGGAACAGCGCCCCTCTGCGGACGACGAACAGAAGGAGGAACGCTCCGGCGTCGCCGTGATCGATCCGGGCTACGAGTTCCTCTACGACACCGTCAAGGATAAAAAGTGCCTCGTATTCTCAAACTCCCGCGAGGAGACCGAATACGTGACGGCAACGCTTCGTCAGATTGCGAAGAACCGGCACGAACCCGACG
>JAGCYR010000117.1 GCA_017960705.1 Clostridia bacterium
TAAGCCGACGGCGGTGATCTACGCCCTGCTCTCGCTCTTCACCGACTCGATCGTCGGGGAATGGCTCCTGTTCGGTCTTTCCGTTTTCGCAGCTTGGCTGTTTTTTTTCCGACGCGGGGCGACTCCCTCCGAAAAACGGGCGGCGTGGCTGCTTTCGGCGCTTGTCTATTTCCTGTTCCTGCTCATCGGACGGATCGCGGAGTTTTCTTCCTACCTGTCGGGGCGGATCGGGATCGCGGACGAGAAGACGACGATCTCGTTTCTTATGTTCATCGGAATCGACCTGCTCTTCGCCGCCGGCGGCTATCTCGTTCTGGTCCTCTTTGACAGATCGGCAAACAAAGGAGACGCGCTCCAATGAAGAAAGAGATCTTTACGCTCTGGGACGATCCCGATTCGACCAAGATCCGGTTTTACCCCGCGGAAAGCAAGCGGGGCGGCGGGACGGTCGTGATCTTCGCCGGGGGCGGGTACTATTTCCGCGCGCCCTACGAGGAGACCGACTACGCCCTGCGGCTGAACGAATACGGGCTGAATACGTTTACGGTGGATTACCGCGTCGCCCCCGACCGCTTCCCTCTCCCGCTGCTCGACGCCAGACGCGCCGTCAGGTTCGTTCGGAAAAACGCGGAGCGCTTCAGGATCGACCCGCATAAGGTCGCGGTGATGGGCTCGTCCGCCGGGGGGCATCTCGCGGCGCTGACCTCGACCTACCGCGAACCGATCGCGGGCGAGGGGGTAGACGACCTCGACGGGATCGACTGTTTGCCCGACGCCGCGATCCTCTGCTATCCGGTCACGACGTTGTGCGAAGAGCATCGGCACAAGAAGACCGCCTCCAACCTGCTCGGTGAAAAGGAGAGCGAACTTGCCGCCGCCCTCTCGCCCGACCGGATCGCGGACGAAAAAACGCCGCCCACCTTTCTCTGGCACACGGCGAACGACGAACTGGTCCCGGTTCTGAACTCTCTCCGCTACGCCGAGCGGCTGGCGGCGTACGGCGTTCCGTACGAAATGCATATCTTCCCCGACGGTCGGCACGGTCTGGGTCTGGCGGAAGAACAACCGCACGTCGCGGTCTGGACGGAACTGCTGCGGAAGTGGCTGATCTCCTACGGGTGGATGGAATAAAGGCTGTTTCGGGACTCCGGGACGCCGTCCGGAACGAAAAAAGAACGGAGCGAAAAACGCTTCGTTCTTTTCGTTTTTACTTGACGTAGCGGGAGAAAAACGACGTGTAAGCCGATACGTCCGCGTTTCCGTAGGAATAGACGTAATCGGTGGACGCCGTGCAGTCCTTCGCGTCAATGCCCATCGTCTTGGCGGAATACTTTTCTTCGGTATGGAGGGAGAGGATACGCCAGTTCGCGTCGAAGGTCATCGTGATCGCCGAACTGCTGAACTTGGGATATTCGTCCAGACCGCCCATCTTTTTCATCCGACGGACGCAGTCTCCGGTCGCCTTGGAAACGTCGGGATTGATCGTTTGCGTGTACGTACCGTCGCCGTTATATTTGACCGACGACCAACTCTTCACGGTATCGGTATTCAGAATATAGTTGGTGAGTTCAAAACCGAACAGACCGTATTCCGCGCGGTATTCCGAACGAGACGTGGGAGAGACCGCGTCGGTCTTCCACGCGGTACTCCGCCCGTTCCAAGAAGAGGTGCTGCTGCTTTTCGGATCGCGCGAGAGCGCCGTGTCTCCGACGAAACAGGTCTGCCACGCTTTGTTTACGCTGATGGGCGCGTTCAAGGTTTTCGTAAGGTCGACCTCAAGCATCACGCCCCGATCGTAGTCCTTATAGACCTGAACGCTCTGCTTGTACGTCTGGGTTCCGATGAGAATGATGCTGACCTTCGTCGTGACGGTTCCCTCTCCGTTTACGGTATAGTTCTCGGCGTGCTGGAGAACGTAGGCGATCCGCATCACGTTTTCGATCCCCGAGAGTTTCATCGGGTCGTCGCCCGCCTGCGGCTGCTTGACCGCGCTCGCCATCGTCGGAACGGCGTATACGGGTTCGGGCGGCTCGGTCGCGGGGACGGTGGTGTCCGCAGGCTTCGCAGTCGTGGCGGGAGCGGCGGTGGTCGCCGGCTTCGCCGTGGTGGCGGGCTTTGCGGTCGTCGCGGGAGCGGCGGTGGTGGCGGGCTTCGCCGTGGTCGCCGCCGCGGTGGTCGCAGCCGTGGTCGCCGCCTGCGTTTCGGACAGCGTGGTTTCGTCAGCCGTCTCGAGTCCCTCGGCGGTCTCGGAAACCTCCGCCTCGGTCGCGGGACCGGCGGTCGTTTGGTCGGTCGTTTCGGCGGTCTTGACCTCGCAGGAGGCGAGCGCCAGAGCCAGCGCGAGCGTAAGAATGAAAAGCAGGATCAAACGAGAAGTCTTCATTTTTATCTCCATTGCTTGAAAACAAAGTTCGTCCGATTATAGCATAAAGCGGCGGGATTGTCAACAATTTAACGAAAAATCCCCTCTCCTGACGGAAAGGGGACGATTATTTCGGTCGTCGGGACGGTTTACGCCCTCGGAGGGGCGGAGACGTGGGTGCACCCGCAGAGATCGGTAAAGAAGCGGTCGATCCGTTTGGGGAGGCGGCGGCGGACGGTGATCGCGCGGACGATCATCGAGATAAAAAGGATCGCGGGCGGGATCGCGGGGACCCAGAAGTTGCGTCCCGGGAAAATGAACGACACGCCGAGCAGGATCCCGTAGAACAGAGCGAGCACGGTCAAGCGGGCAAAGCCGGCAAGGAACAGCCCGTAGAGCCGGCTGCCGAAGGTCGGATTGCCGTCGGCGGGGTTATGGGAAAGCGTTGCCGTGACCTTCGTTCTTTCCCCTTCGGGGGTAACGGTCACCGCAAGATCGAGATTTCCCTCCGGCACGGTCCCCTCTCGGACGAGCAGTGTGAAAGTCCCCTGCTCCGGGTCGGAATCGCGCAGGGAGAACTTCGCCAGGCGGTCGCTCTGCAGGAGATTGAATTCGTCGACGCGCTCCCCGATCGAGGAGAGCAGCGCGTCGGATTTCGTTATGGTCGAGTATTCGTAGACGGCGGATTTCACGGGTCGCGTCCTTTCCTTAAATATATTACGCGTGTGCGTCAGCGAAACAGTACGATCAGCGAGACGAGGAACGCGAGCACCCCGCCGACGGCGCCGATCGAGGCGAGGTAGACGAGGAGCCGGATCCGTTCGAAGAGCCGTTCTGTCCGGTCGCAGAGGATCCGAGTTGCGTCGTCAAGCTCGGTCCCGAGCGCGTCGAGCCGGGATTCGAGTTTCTCGTTTGCTTTTCTCTGCGCTGCGAGCGCGACGCGAAGATCCCCGCCGGTCGTCGGTACGGGCGCGGTCTCGGCGTCCCCCGCGGTATTCTCCCCGGTCTCGGGGATGGGCTCCGCCGGGATCTCGTCGGGCAGGTCCCTGCGGCGTCTTGCAAGCAGGGAGTCGAGGTGCTTGCAGTACTCGGTCAGGTGCGCGTAGCCCTCCGGGGTCAAGCCCCGGGCGATCAGGGCGTCGCGGCGGTCGTGCAGATGGGTCAGATTGTCGCCCTGCGCGGGCTCCTCGAGGAAGGGCGTGATCTTCTTCCGGCAGGAATGGCAGAGGGCGCGATCGGTCCCGCTCCAGAGCGCGTCGGTCTCGTTGAAGAAGGTCAGACGGCAGCCGCAGTTCACACAGTTCATAGTTCCTCCGTCGGGGGTGTCCCCCCATCGTTCTTACGGTCCTATTGTACCATAGTTTTTCCCGGTTGTCAATTCCGGAAAACCCGCCGAAATTGCTTGAAAAACCCCGTTTCGGACACGTTTCCGCGCCTTTTCCTGAAAGGTCCGTTTTGTGCCTGATGCACAACATCTTGTGCCGAATTCAAAATTTTTTACTATATTTTGCGTTTTGCTATTGACATCGGCATTCGGGAATGATATAATAGACGCAGTTCCGAAAAAACTGTAAGGGACGCCCGGAAAAGTCGACGCGCGACGACCGGGAGAGGGCGGTATAAACCGCAGAGATCAAGTGCAGCGACCGATCAAGGTTGCCGCACTTGATTTTATCTAACGAAAGGACGAGGGAGAGAATTTTTATGTATCGCGTACAAAAAAGAGACGGCAGTATTGTTGATTTTGACCTGTCGAAAATCAGGGACGCCATCGAAAAGGCGTTCATCGCGCAAAATAAAAACTACGAGGGGAGCGTTATCGACTTTCTTGCCCTGAAAGTCACGGCTGATTTCGAGCCTAAGATCAAAGAGGGGCTGATCCAGGTCGAGGCGATCCAGGACAGCGCCGAAAACGTCCTCGTGCAGTCGGGCTACGCCGACGTTGCGAAGGCGTATATCCTCTATCGCCGTCAGCGCGAGAAGATCCGCAATACCAAGAACGCCGTTCTGAACTATAAAGAGATCGTCGACAGCTATCTGAAGGCGATGGACTGGCGCGTGAAAGAGAACTCGACGGTCACCTACTCGGTCGGCGGTCTGATCCTCTCGAACTCGGGCGCGATCACGGCGAACTACTGGCTCTCCGAGGTCTA
>JAGCYR010000118.1 GCA_017960705.1 Clostridia bacterium
GAGAAATCGAGGATCGAGCCGAGGTAGAACGCCGCCGTGACCAGAATGACGGTCTCGGGGACCATATACGCGGCGTTGTAGAGCAGCGAGTAGGCGAGCGCCGCACCGTCGGGGATCGAGAGCCCCGCCCAGATCGTCGCGCCCGAGATCAGATGGCAGAGAAAGCGGAGCCCCGAGACCAGCAGCGCTCCGTAGATCAGCGCCTTTTCCTGCGATCTGCCCTCTTTGCGGAAGATCCCGCCCAGCCCCGAAAAGAGGAAGGCAAGTATGTAGTCGAGCAGAGTAACGGCGAGGATCGATTGCCACCCGGTCACGTAGCCGAATACCGAAAGTCCGGTGAGCAGCTGCACGACCGAGAACACCAGCCCCGACCCCAGCCCCCAGACGGGACCGTTGCGGTACGCGATGATGAGGATCGGGAGCAGCGAGGCGCAGGTGACCGAACCCCCGGCGGGGAGCTCGGCGAGCTTGATCAGGCTCAGAACGACGGCGAGGGCGACCATGATCGCACTCTCGACCAGCCGACGGACGAACAGGGTGTGTTTGGATTGGGTGGTTTGCATTGCTTTTTCCTTTCGGATATAAAAGATACCGCACAGGATACACCCGTGCGGTAGTCGTTCAAACGATCTCCCTACGACGGCATTATCCGTATCAGGTGAAGGGTTCGGATCACTCCGTCTCAGCCGCGGGAAAATTCCCGAAGGCACCCCTGATCTGTATTCTGTTTCGGTTCGATGGGTAGTATAGCACTTCCTTTTTCCCCTGTCAAGAGGAAAACCGAAAAAAGTCGGTCGGACGCTTATTTTGCGAAGATCTTGAACGCGGAAACGATCCCGTAGGAAGCGAGGGTCATAATCACCCCCGCCGTCAGCACGCCGAGGAGCACCGCAAGGAACGCCCGCCACTTCTTCATCCCGAAGAGCGCGGCGACGAGCGACCCGGTCCACGCGCCCGTTCCGGGGAGGGGGATCGCGACGAACAGGTACAGACCGAGGAACGCGAGGGTCCCGGCGGCTTTATTCTCTTCCGCGGGTTGGGTCGCCGGCGCGGCTTCGTTCACGGTTTCGACCGCGGCTTCGTCGACGGTTTCGGGTGCCGTTTCGGTCTCGGCGGTTTCGCTCTTCGCTTTGCCAGAGCGTTTCGCCATCTTCTTCGCGCCCTTCTGCGCCTTGCGTTCCAGCCAATCCACCACTCCGACGAGGATATGATGCCGCCGCATAAAGGCGAACAGGACGGGGATCAGGAGCAGAATGAACGGAACGGGGAGCATATTGCCGACCACCGTCAGCGCGTACGCCCACCCGAAGGGCAGCCCCTTCGCCGCGGCGTAGGGGATCGCCCCGCGCAGCTCAAAGATCGGGATCATCGAGATCAGAAAAACCAGAAGATATTTTTTCAAGGGTTCGGTTCCTTTCGCTTAGTTCACGAATCAAAGAAGGTCATCCCGTCGACCTTCGCGCGCTCGGCTTTCGGGTACTCGAAGCAGGGGGAGACCCGGAGCAGGTCGGCGTAGAGCTTGGCTTCGTATTTCGCCGTATTGAGATCGTGGAGCAGGTAGTTGCCGCATCCCATGGGGGTCGCGCCGGGGACCGAGCCCTCGTAGGCGGCGCAATAGTCGAACGCGCGGATAAGGAGCGGGAGCAGTTCTTTCGCCGCGGGTCTGCCCTTTACGATCAGGTAGCATCCGGTGAGGCAGCCCATCGGACCCCAGTAGACGATCTTGTCCTTCCATTCGGGGTCGTTCCGGAGGTAGGTCGCGACGATATGCTCGATCGTGTGCATCGCATTGGGGTGGATCGCCGGTTCGGCGTTCGGGCGCTTCATCCGCACGTCGAAGGTGGTGACGAAATCATCCGAAACCGTGTCGACGCGCGATTCGTAAATGCCCGGCAGGATCCGGGTATGATCGACTTGAAAACTCGGGATCAGGTCCATGTATTGTCTCCTTTTCGCCCGGGGGGGCGGTCGTGATTTTTACCGTTTTAATCGGACACGTCGACGTCCGGCGTGATGCGGACGGTATAGTCGGGGAACGCCTCCGACACCTCTTTTGAGAGAGTCGCGAGCGCCTCCGCGCGGTCGGTATCGAACGCGATCACCACGTCGAAGCGCATCTCTTTGCTCGCTGCGTCCGCGTAGAAACCGTGGGTCTGCAGGGCGAATTCGTGCGCGAGGACGATCTCCTTGACTCTCTCGCGGATCGACGCCGCGTCGCCGTTCTCCTCGTTGAACGAGTAGATCC
The DNA here is from genome assembly GCA_017960705.1 of Clostridia bacterium. Taxonomy (GTDB): domain Bacteria; phylum Bacillota; class Clostridia; order Oscillospirales; family CAG-272; genus UBA1740. The sequence goes on from JAGCYR010000118.1 coordinate 2,246, forward strand.
CGATGCCGGTCAGAACGATCCCCGTCGCGCGGTACACCTCGGTCTCGGCGCGCCTCGTCAGGCGGTCGATCTCCTCCGCCGTCATGGAGGCGGGGACCTCGATGTGCACCGAACCGTAGTTCTTGTTCGGACCGTAGTTGTTCAGAACCAGGTCGTACGCGCCGCGCACGCCTGGCAGGGAAGACAGGATCGATTTGACCTCTTTCGCGGTGTCGGCGTCGGTGCGCTGCCCGAGGATGTCCGAAACGGTCTCCGCCATCATCCCGAATCCCGCGCGAAGGATGAAGATCGAGATCACGACCCCGACGTACGCCTCAAGCGACAGACCCGTGAAGCGGGCGACCAGCGCGCAGGCAAGGACCGAGGTCGAGAGGATCGCGTCGAAGAGCGCGTCGGACCCCGAGGCGACCAGCGCCGTGGAGTCGACCGCTTTCCCGCGCCGACGGACGTAGAGCCCGAGGATCAGCTTCACGACCACGGCGACGGCGATAATGACGAGCGAGAGGATCGAATAGTCCGCCTCTTCGGGGGTGATGATCTTTTTGACCGATTCGACGAGCGAGGTCACGCCGGCGTAGAGCACGATCGCGGACACGATCAGGGCGGAGAGGTATTCGATCCGTCCGTAGCCGAGCGGGTGCTTCTTGGTCGGCGCCTTGCCCGCGAGCTTCGCCCCGATGATCGTGATGACCGACGAGAGCGCATCGGAGAAGTTGTTGACCGCGTCGAGCAGCACCGCGATCGAGTTGGCAAGCAGTCCTACCGCCGCCTTGAAACCGGCGAGCGCGACGTTGGTCACGATCCCGATCACGCTGGTTTGGACGATCACCTTGTCGCGCTCCCCCGGCGTGATCTGTCTCTTTGCGTTATCCATTTATGTTTTTCCTTTCTTTCCGTAGCCGTTTCCGTAGACGTCGGTATAGTAGTCCACCCGCTCCGAGTTGTCGAAGATCGGGGGATAGAGGTTCTCTTCAGGCGTGAGGGCGGCGAGCCGGCAGACCTCTTCGTGACACCGCTTGACGAGGTCGGTCTCCCGCTCCTTCAGATCGAGCGATTCGTCGGGCAGAAGCGGCTCTCCGATCGCAAGGTCGAGCAGCGCGATCTGGTGAAAGATCCTGCGCCGGATCCACCCCGGTTTCCGGTAGGAAAACGCCATCGGCACGACCGGCTTTCCGGTCCGACAGGAAAGGTAGCCGATCCCGCTCTTGAAGGGGCGGACGGGGCGGTAGTATTCCCACATGCTCCCCTCGGCGTAGACGTGCAGCCACCCGCCGTCCAGATACTCCTTGGTCGCCTTCATACACGCGACGGTGGCGCGCACGCCGCTGTCGGGGATCGGGATCCCGCCGACCATACGGATCAGCTTCTTGTTCTCGCCCCGCACGTTCTCCGCCCAGACCAGAACGTCGGTAGAGCGCGGACGGAGGGCGTACATCACGGCGATGTAGTCCCAGAAATGCACGTGGTTGGAACACGAGAGCGCCCCGCACGAAAGCAGTTCCTTGTGCTTTTTCAGATTCTTCCGTCCCTTGACGCGCAGCCCCAGACGGATCTTTGCGATGGGGAACGCCAGACAGAACAGCCCCACCCGCATCCAGAAGCGTTTGAAGCGGAATCCGAACGAGTCGTCGACGTAAGGGTAATGCTCGTCGAAGACCGCGCCGTCGTTCTTTTTTAGGATGATGTAGTGCTTGTCGGTCGATTTCGGGTAGGGGTATTTGTCGGTTTTCGGATCAAATCCCATGTTTTGCTCCCTTGACAGATTGATTATTCGATCTCGCCGCCGCCGAGGACCTCGTCCCCGTCGTAGAAAACGGCGGACTGTCCCGGCGTGATCGCACGCTGCGGACGGTCAAATTCGACGTGCGCGCGCCCCCCCTCCAGCGGGGTGACGGTCGCGGGCTGCTCGGTCTGGCGGTAACGGATCTTGACGGCGCAGCGGATGGGTCCCGACGGCGTCTCGTCCGCGATCCAGTTGACCTCAGCGACGTCGCACGCCGATTCGTAGAGATCCTCGTCCCGCCCGAGCAGCACCTTGTTCTCGGCGACCAGGATCCGCTTGACGTAGAGCGGCTCGGAATACGCGATCCCAAGACCCCGGCGCTGTCCGACGGTGTAGCGGCTGATGCCCTTGTGCCGCCCGATCACCGTTCCGTCGGGGAGGATAAAGTCGCCCTCGGGTTCGACCACGCCGGTATAGCGCCGGATCACACCCGCGTAATCCCCGTCGGGGACGAAACAGATATCCTGGCTGTCGGGCTTTCCGGCGTTCAGAAACCCGTTTTCGGCGGCGATCTTCCGCGCTTCCTCTTTGGTGAGGTCCCCGAGAGGGAAGAGGGTCTTTGAGAGTTCCTTTTGGGTCAGGTGGTAGAGGACGTAGCTCTGATCCTTCGAGGGATCGCGCGCCTTGCGGAGGGTCCATTTTCCGTCGCAAAATTCGATCCTGGCGTAGTGTCCCGTCGCGATCACGTCGTAGCCGAGTTCCTCGCCCCGACGGCGGAGAAGCCCGAACTTCATGGTCTTGTTGCAGTCGACGCAGGGATTCGGCGTCCGTCCCGCAAGGTAGCGGGAAATAAAGCGGTCAATCACCTCGCGCTTGAAATCGTCGGTCATATTGAAGACGTGGAACGGGATCCCCACCCGCCGCGCCACGCTCCGCGCGTCCTCCGCGTCGTCGACGGTGCAGCAGCCGCCGTCGTGGGCGGCGTCGTCGGGGCAGAGCTTCATGGTGCAGCCGACGCAATCGTAGCCGTTCTGCGTAAGCAGGAACGCCGCGACCGAACTGTCCACCCCGCCGCTCATGGCGACGAGAACTTTTGCTTTACTCATCTGTTTCGCGATTCTCCTTTTTCGGCGGGAGCGGGATCAGAACCGAGGTACGCGCCCGATACGCTTCGTAGTCCGAGCGGCGCTCGAGATTGTGTTTTTCCATCATCGGGATCGAAACGAACAGAAACAGGGCGAAGATCGAGAGGAATCCGAGCCCGAGGTACCATTTGCCCGCCCCGGTCAGAAGGTAGCAGAGGAAAACGCCGAGCCAGAAGGTCAGCTCCCCGAGGTAGTTCGGGTGCCGCGACCAGCGCCAGATCGACGCGTCGCAGGTGCGCCCCTCGCCCGCGTGTTCACGGAGAAAACGGTGGATCGCCCGGTCGGAGACCAGTTCCAACGCGACCCCGATCAGCATCACGGCAAGCCCTATCGGAAGCCGCGGGTCGAAGCCCTCGGTACGAAGCACCCCGAAGCCCCCGACCAGCCCCAGATACACGACGATCGTCGGGATATACTGCAGCCCCGCGAAATTGATGAAGAAGAATCCGACGGGGGAGAGCTTCTCGCGGTACCGACGGTAGCGCCAGTCCTCGCGGCACAGCCCCTTGTAGGTCAGCGCCCAGTTTCCGGTCAGGCGGATCGACCAAAGACATACGCAAACGAAGAACAGGATGGCGTTGATAGAAAACAAGCGGTATTTCACCATCGCGAGCAGCAGCATCACGACCGGCGCGACGCTCCAGTAGGGGTCGTAGAGCGAGGTGTCGGGGATGAAGCACGTGACGATGAAGATCACCATCGTCGCCGCCGCGGTAAAGACCGCCTCTGCGAGAAGCAGATCGTCGATTTTGGAAAACGGCACCGCGCCGACCGCGAACGCGACGGCGTAGAGCAGCAGATTGACAAGCAGTCCTTTTGTTTTCGCTTGCATCGGGGATCCCTCGTTTCTTTATTTCAGTACGGTGGTTTGGTTGTTCAGCTTGCAGCTCTTTTTGTCGATATACAGGTTGTCGTCGGCGCGGGCGATGCACTTCTGGAAGGTGTCTGCTTCGCCCCCGATCTTGTCGAATCCGATGCCGACGAAGATGACGTAGGGCGTCTGCTGCAGGAAGCAGTCTTCCTCGATCCGCTGACGGATCTCTTCGATCATCCGGTCGATCTCGGGCGCGCTCGGGGTGTGGGCGATCAGGATGAATTCATCCCCGCCGTACCGCCCGAGGAAGGTCGGGTAGGTGCGCGCGTCGACGATCCGTTTCAGCGCCTCCGCGACGATCACGATCGCGCGGTCGCCCTCGGCGTGTCCCAGGTTGTCGTTGATGCGCTTGAAATCGTTGATATCGATCATCAGAACGTAGGTCGCGCCTTCCCTCGGCGTTCCCTGCGAGAGGTAGCGGGCGAGCTGTCCCCGGTTGTTCAGCCCGGTCAGGGGGTCGACCGAGATCTGTTTCTCCATCGCCCGGATGTAGAAGATCAGCATAAAGACCGTGCAGCAGAAGCAGAAGAGCGCCCCGTCGGGGAGCAGCAGCATCTGCGCCAGCCCGCCGACGATCACGATCAGGGGGAAACAGCCGATATAGATATGCTTGCGCTTTTCTTCGGGGTTGGTCTCGTCCCCCACGCGCCGGAGCGAATAGAACATCGACGCGATGATATAGATGATCGGCACGGCGACGAGAAACGCGTTGAAGACCGGCTTGACCTTGTTCGCCCCGTCGAAGAGAAGATCCGGCGCGACGGCGAAAATGACGATCAGGGCGACCGTCGAGATGAGAAAGGGGAAGAGGATCGCGAAGAGCTTCAGCGGCTTGTCCCTGTCCTTTACCTGTTCGACCGCCATCGCGTAGCGGAGCCAGGTGAAGGTGATCGCCGCCATCAGAAGGTAGTCGGCAAAATTGATGATGCAGATCAGGGCGATTTCGTCCGGCAAAACGCCCGAAATGACCGCCGCCCAGATCGTGTCGGCGATGAAATAACCCATGAACGCGACAAGCGTCCAATCGTACTTGATTTGCTTTTCCTGCCGGTCCTGCTTGATCAGGTTGTGCGCCAGCATAATACCGAAGATGATGACGCAGACGGCGTTTGATTCCAGATAATGCAGAAAATACGGAGGCATGAGCGGTTTTTCTCCTTTGCGGTTTATTCTGTTTTCGGGTCAGACCAACTGCCCGGGGAGCTTTAACTTCTGTTTTTGCGGGAAACCCCGGTCGAACGCCTCGGCTTTGTCGGGGTCGACGTAATATCCCGCGGGGGTTTGGTAGACGCCGGTGATCCCGTCGAGGAAGCCGGGGATCAGTTCGCGGCAGAGGAAGAACGACTGGTCGGAATCTTCCGGCATATCGTGATAGCGGATCCCGAACTTTCTTGCGTAGTCGAAACCCGACTTGCCGTAAAAGCCGATATTCCCCTCAAACAGCACCGCGCCGAAGCCCATCTCTTTGGCTCTCTCGAGCGAGTAGTCGAGCAGGCGCTTGCCGTACCCCTTTCGTTTCAGGGGCGGGGTGATACAGATCGGACCCATCGTCAGAACCTCGACCGTCCTCCCGTCGTCGGCGTCGATCACCGTTTTCATAAACGTATTCTGTCCGATGATCTCGCCGTCCTTTTCCATCACCAGATCGAGTTCCGGGACAAACGCGGGATCCGAACGCAGCTCGTGAATGACGAAGTGCTCGAGACACCCGGGGCGGTAGACGTTCCAGAACGATTCGCGGATCAGGTTTTCGACCGCGCGGTAGTCCTCGGGTTTCTCTAAACGAAACGTGCATTGTTCTTTCATCTCGCGCCTCTTTTAACGGAACTCCGACCGGTGACGGAGGAACACGCCGACGAGATTCGGGTCGAACTGCGTGCCCGCGCCCTCCTCGATGATCTTCACCGATTCGTCAAACGAGAACGGCTCTTTGTAGCAGCGTTGTGAAACCAGAGCGTCGAACACGTCGGCGATCGCCATGATCCGAGCCGCGAGCGGGATCTGTTCACCCTCCAGCCCTTTCGGGTATCCTTTCCCGTCCCACCGTTCGTGGTGGTAGGTCGCGATATCCGAGGCAAAGGACAGATAATCGTCGTTCGTCACGCCCTCCAGCACCTCGCGGATAACGTCTCCGCCGACCGCGGCGTGCTTCTTCATCTGTTCGTATTCCTCCGGGGTCAGGCGGCCGGGTTTGCGCAGTATCTTGTCGGAGACCACGATCTTCCCGATGTCGTGCATCGGCGCGAGGGTCGTCATTTTCGAGACGAACTGTTCGTTCAGCTGATCGCGGTAGATCCCGTCCTTGATCGCGTCGCGGGTCAGCATTTCGACGAAGATCCCGGTCCGCAGCACGTGTTCGCCGGTCTCGACGTCGCGGTTCTCGATCAAACTCGCGAGCCCCGTGATGATGTGGCTCTGCATCCGCGAGATCGCCGCCTGCTTGGCGACCAGCTCCGCCTGGATGTCCTGCTGGACAAGGTCGTTGTAATAGATGTAGCAGAGACTCGCCCCGATCGCGATCGCGATATAGGTGATATTCAGCTTGAAGACCGTCATCGGCACGATCCCGGCGACAAGGATCACAAGGATCATCGCGATCGTCCGGGTGTCGCGGTTGCGGAACTTCCGCCCGACGCGCACCATACTGACGATCAGGTACACGAGACTGACGAAATAGAACGCCTCGTAGATGAGAAACAGTTTTCCGCGCGAATACCCGCCATCCCCGAACGAGAACACCCACCCGAAGGGGGCGGCGACCGTCTCCGCGACGAAATTGGCGGCGAAGAACCAGATCGCGATCTTCTTCTGCCCCGGCAGCCCGAGCGCCCCGCTGAACAGCACGCCGAGCAGGGGAGCGGTGGAGAACTGCAGCACCGTCAGAATGGTCAGGGGGATCGCGAACTTCACGTCGTACCTCCCGCAGTGTACGGCGAACTCCGCGGCGGAGCAGAGCATGACCGCCGCAAAGGTCAGGACGTACCAGGCTTTCTGCTCCCGCGTGAAGCCGGAGTAATGCAGCACGTGCAGGGTCATTGCGATCATCATCAATTCGGTCAGTATGATCGCGCTCATATAGAAGGTCATGTGGTCGTTCTCCTTATCTTAATGCACGAAGTGCAAGTTTCCGTTTGGTCTGACGGTTCAGAGGTATTCTTTTAGGATCTCGCTTTTTTCTTTGCCGGTTTGCGTTTCGTAGAGTATCGGCATCATTGTCAGGCGGCGACCTTTGATCGTGACGGTCGAGAGAATCGCGATGTGGAACTGTTCGCCTTCGATCCCGATCCAGACGCTTTTTCCGTTCTTGAGGTAGAAATGATGAAACTCTATCGCTTCGTTGTACGCAAGAGTACGGAAGCGGTCAAATCCCTCGTGTTCGGCTGAAAACTGTGCAAGGTACAGTTCCTC
>JAGCYR010000119.1 GCA_017960705.1 Clostridia bacterium
GGACAGGCCCTGTGAAGCCCGGCAACCGGCGTATGCAAGGTGCCAATTCCCGAAGATGAGCAAATACGTTTACGCGTTTCGGGATGCCTGTAATCCCGGGACTTTTTTTGTGGGTGAAATATGAAACTGAAACGGCTGTTAACATCCGAATCCGTGACCGAGGGGCATCCCGACAAGGTCTGCGACAAGGTGTCCGACGCGATCCTCGACGCGATCCTGAAAATGGATCCCGCGGCGCGCGTCGCCTGCGAGACTTTTGCGACGACCGATCTGATCAACGTGATGGGAGAGATCACGACGGCGGCGCAGATCGACTATGAGAAGATCGTCCGCGTCACGGTCAAAACCATCGGCTACGACCGTGCGGAATACGGTTTTGACTACAAGACCTGCCGCGTCGTATCGAATATCCACGAGCAGTCGCCCGACATCGCGCTGGGCGTGGACAAGGGGCTGGAAGCCAAGAGCGGCGAGATGACCGACGGGCTGGACACCGGGGCGGGCGACCAGGGGCTGATGTTCGGGTTCGCCTGCGACGAGACGCCGGAACTGATGCCGCTGCCCATCTCGCTCTCGCACAAACTCGCCAAACGGTTGACCGAAGTGCGGAAGAACGGTACGCTCCCGTATCTGCGTCCGGACGGGAAAACGCAGGTCACGGTCGAATACGAGGACGGCAAACCCGTTCGGGTCGATACCGTCGTCGTTTCGTCCCAGCACGATCCCGACGTCGAGATGGAGAAACTCCGCGCGGATATCCGTCGTGAGGTGATCGACGCCGTGATCCCCGCGTCTCTGCTGGACGAAAAGACCAAATGCTTCATCAATCCGACCGGGCGTTTCGTCCTCGGCGGTCCCGCGGGGGACACCGGGCTTACCGGGCGGAAGATCATCGTCGATGCCTACGGCGGGTATTCCCGCCACGGCGGCGGCGCCTTCTCGGGCAAGGATCCGACCAAGGTCGACCGTTCCGCCTCCTACGCCGCGCGCTACGTCGCGAAGAACGTCGTGAAGGCGGGGCTCGCCAAGAAGTGTGAAGTCCAGATCGCCTATGCGATCGGCGTTGCCAGACCTGTTTCGGTCATGGTCGATACCTTCGGCACCGGGATCGTAGCGGACGACAAGATCGCAGCCGCGGTTTCGGATCTGGTCGATCTTCGTCCCGCGGCGATCATCCGGAAGTTCGACCTTCGCCGCCCGATCTATTCTCCCTTCGCCGCCTACGGTCATATGGGGAGAGAAGATCTTTCGGCGCCCTGGGAGGCGTGCGATCTCGCCCCGATCCTTCGTCGGGCGTTGGGTCTCTAAAACGCATATACTGCCCTCGGGGTGAGGGCGACGGTATTCGTTTGGATCTGGATATCTTTTTTCGCGGTTTACGCTTTTTATTCATTCATTCTCACTTTGAGAGAACGGTACGCGGCGATCTTCCCGCAGGGGAGAAAGACCGCGCCGGACGACGGGGAGGGGGAGAGATCCCGCCTCCTCGCTTTGCCCCTTGAAAAAACTGACGAAAGGACGGGTGGTTACGGTGAAGAAAAAAACGACGACGATCGGCTCCCGCGTTGACCGGACCGTTCGTGAACTTGTCGGGACCGTCGAGGGGATCGTCTTTCAGAACAAGCAGAACGACTATACCGTGATCTATCTTGCGACCGACGAGGGGGAACTGGTCACGGCTGTCGGACAGATGCCGTACGTCGGCGAGGGAGAACGCGTCAAACTCTACGGGAGCTGGACGAATCACGCCGAATACGGCGAGCAGTTCTCTGTCACGGCGATCGAAAAGATCATGCCGACCGGGGCGAACGAGATACTGAAATACCTCTCGGGCAGGAACGTGCACGGGATTGGTCCCGTGACCGCCCTGAAGATCGTCAATCGTTTCGGGGACGACACCTTCGACGTGATCGAACAGCACCCCGAATGGCTTACCGACATTCCCGGTATCTCACGCAAAAAGGCGGCGGAGATCAGCGAATCCTTCCGTGAACAGGCGGGAATCCGCGAACTGATGGTCTTCTGCCAGAACTATATCGGCTCGACGTCGGTCACGCACATCTACGAGAAATGGGGAAACCGAGCGGTCGGCGTGATCCGCGAGAATCCCTATATTCTGTGCGAGGAACTCGATACGATCGGATTCGACCGCGCCGACGCCATCGCGCACGATCTCGGCTTTTCGCCCGACGCGCCGGAGCGGCTCGGGGCGGGCATCGCCTATAATCTTCGCTACAACGCCTCGGTCAACGGGCACGTCTGTCTGCCGCTCGACCGACTTGCGGAAGCGGCGGCGGAGCACCTCGGCGTATCAGACGACGAGATACGGAAAGCGATATCCCGCCTTACCGCAAACGGCAAATTGGAGCAGTATAAGATTGGGGAAGAGACCTATATCTTCACGCGGGAATACGGGGAGGACGAGGATCTCGTCGCCCGCCGGATGATCGCGCTCGACCGTTCGGCGCCTGACGTTTCCGCCGACAATATCGAGCGTCTGATCGACCGGGCGGAGAACGAGTTTTCCATCCGGTATTCAAAGGATCAGCGCGAGGCGATCTTCGAGGCGTTCCGCCGGGGCGTTCTGATCGTCACGGGCGGACCCGGGACCGGGAAGACCACCCTGATCCGCGCTCTGCTCAAGATCTACGGACTGCTCGGGTTCAAGTGCGCTCTCGCGGCTCCGACGGGACGCGCTGCGAAACGGATGTCGGAGGCGACCCAGGAGGAAGCCAAGACCATCCATCGGATGCTCGAAATGCAGAAGGTCGACGACGTCCGCCCGCGCTTTAACAAAAGCGAGAACGATCCGCTCGAAGAGAACGTTATCGTGATCGACGAGGCGTCGATGATCGATCTTCCCTTGATGGCGGCGCTGCTGCGCGCGATCCGCGTCGGGTCCCGTCTGATCCTGATCGGCGACTCGGGACAGCTCCCCTCGGTCGGATGCGGGAACGTGCTTGCCGACCTGATCGGCGCGGGAGTCTTCTCGACCGTGTGTCTGACCGAGATCTTCCGGCAGGAGAAGGGAAGCCTGATCATCAAAAACGCCCACCGGATCCATTCGGGCGAACTGCCGGAGCTCTCGCGGGAGGCGAAGGACTTTTTCTTCCTGCTCCGTCGGGAGGAGGATATCCCGGGAACGGTCGTCGAACTGATCAACGAACGTCTGCCGCGCCGCTATTCCGATTCGATCCGCGACGAGATACAGGTCATCACGCCCTCCCGCCGCGGGAAGCCGGGAACGGTCCAGCTGAACGCGCTGCTGCAGAACTGCCTGAACCCGCAGGGAAAAAAGAAACGCGAGATCAAGTTCCGCGATCTTCTGTTCCGCGAGGGCGACAAGGTCATGCAGATCAAGAACAACTACGATACCGAATGGAAGAAAGACGGGTACGACGGGGTCGGCGTTTTCAACGGCGATATCGGCGTAATCCGCTCGATCTCCCCCTCCGGGGACGAGATGACCATCGATTTCGACGGACGGATCTCGGTTTACGCGTCGGAACAGTTTGAGGAACTCGAACACGCCTACGCGATCACCGTCCATAAGAGCCAGGGAAGCGAGTATCCCGTGGTTCTGATGCCGGTCTACTTCTGCGGGACGATGCTCCAATCGCGCAACCTGCTCTATACCGCCGTGACGCGGGCGAAAAAGATGGTGATCCTCGTCGGGCGGGCGGATATTCTCGAGTATATGGTCAAGAATAACCGGCAGGAAGTCCGCTACACCTGCCTGTCCGATCGGCTCCGCCGGAGCTGCTTCGGCGCGGGCTGACGAACCGTTTGAAAAAAACCGAAGAATGTCGTTTTTGCATATTGCAAATGGAACGGGTTTATTGTATAATAGATACACTTATCCCCAAATTTTTCGGGAATAATCATTCCGAAAGAAAGGAGTCTGCGCCGTGATTCAAAAGAGAGCAGGGCTTGACCTGGGCGCCGCCAATCTGTTGGCGACGGTGACCGGCGACGGGATCGTTATGCGCGATCCGGCTGCCGTTGCGATCGACCGCACGACGGGGCAGATCCTTTATTACGGGACGAAGGCGGAGGCGCTTATCGGCGCGATCCCCGCAAACGTCTCGCTCTTCCGGCCTTTCCGCGAAGGGATCGTCAACGAGCTTGACCTGACGCAAAAGGTCGTTTCCGCGATCGCCTCCGATCATCTGTCGGGCGTTCAGCACGTGATGCTGACCGTTCCGTGCTCGACCTCCGAGATCGAGGAGGGGGCGCTGACCGAGGTAATGGGGCAGAGCGGGATCCGTTATCCGCACACCGTCTACGCGCCGGTCGCCGCTCTCGCGGGATCGGGCAGCGGTATCACGGATATGGTGCTGTCGGTCGTGTCCGGCGCGACGGTCACCGATATCGCCCTTATCTGCGACGGCGAGATCGTCTATATGAAGTCGGTCCCCACGGCGGGTGAGGCGTTCGACCGCGCGATCGTCAACTACATAGAGAACGACCGGGGGCTGAAGATCACCCTCCGCACCGCCGAGAGTATCAAAATGACGGTCGGAACGGTCTGGAACGAGGGCGTGCATCAGGAGATGCAGACGCAGGGCTACCGCGCATACGGCGACCCGACGCCCGTCCCCTTCACCGTGCGGAGCGAGGAGATGTTCCGTGCGCTCGAAGAGCCGACCGCGGGCATCCTCGAGGCGATCTGCGTCGCGATCTCGCACGTGCCGACCAAGTACGTTTCGCGCGTTTTCGAGAACGGAATCCTGCTTTCGGGCGGGACCGCGCAGCTCGAGGGTCTCGACCGTATGATCTCGGGCGTCACCGGGGTCAGGACGATCCGGGTGTCGAACCCCGTGACCGCCGTCGCGACAGGCACTGAGACCATCCTGAACTACATCGGGGTCCGCGGGATCGCGTCGGTGCGTAATCTCTCGGCGCTCTACCTTACAAAGTGCCGCTCGGCGCTCTGATTTCGTTTTCATTTTTTGAAATATAGAACGTTTATGATAAGAAAGGAAAGCGGGAATGTCTAAAAAGGACAGAAGACAGATCTTTATCAGGATCGGCGCGATCGTTCTCGCCGTTCTGATGGTGGCGGGACTGGCGACGGTTCTCCTCTATCAACTTCTCTAACACAAAAACTCCCGACGCGACGGCGTCGGGAGTTTTTTGTTTTAGAGAAGGTGATAGAGGAGAACCGTCGCAAGTCCCGCCACCATCA
>JAGCYR010000120.1 GCA_017960705.1 Clostridia bacterium
CAACACGATCAACGACGATGTGACGATGGAGCCGGCGGGCGGGGCGCCCGCGGTGGGGCGGATCGACCAGTACGAGCTCATCCGGGAGCTGGGCGGGGGCGGCTTTGGGACGGACGGGGGCTTTCGGCGCTTCAAGCTTGAACTGCCGGATAAAGGCGGTGAACTCGAGGTCGAGGAACAGGTTATAGAGCGCGTCGTTGTCGATCTCGCGCCGCTTTACCCCGTCGAGCGTAATCCCGAGCGGAACGGCGGTGTCGATGGTTGCGAGCGTCCGCGAGAGCAGGGCGCTGTCACGTCCCTCCGCAATCTTTTTGCGCAGGGCGGGGGAGAGGGCGGGATCGTCCCCGTGGGTCAGCACCTCGTCGAGCGTGCCGTAGTCGGTGAGCAGTTTGACCGCGGTCTTCTCCCCGATCCCCGGGATGCCGGGGATGTTGTCGGACGAGTCGCCCATCATGGCTTTCAGGTCGATGAAGCGTTCGACCGGGATGCCGTACTTCTCGCGGAAGGCGTCGGCGTTATAGGGCACCGTATCGCTGTTCCCGGCGAGCAGGACGGTGGTGTGCGGATCGATCAGCTGGAGCAGGTCGCGGTCGCCCGAAAGGATATAGGCGTCGATCCCTGCGTCCCCTGCCATCCGGGCGAGCGTCCCCTGGATATCGTCGGCTTCGTAGCCGGGAAGCTCGAGAACGGTCAGCCCCATCGCGGAAAGCACCGCTTTGCAGGCGTCGAACTGCGAGAGAAGATCGGGCGGCGTCGGACGGCGCCCCGCCTTGTATTCGGGATAGAGCTTATGCCGGAAGGTCGGGGCGTGCACGTCGAAGGCGACGGCGGCGTAATCGGGAGAAAGGGCGGTCAACTGTCGGTTGATGATGTTGACCGTCCCGTATATGGCGTTGGTTTGGCGCCCGTCGCGGGTCGACAGGGGTCGGATCCCGTAAAAGGCGCGGTTGATGATGCTGTTGCCGTCGACGGCGAGCAGTTTCTTCATGATTTCTTATTCGTGCGCGAGGACGAGCGGGCGCGGCTGCCGGAGGCGGGGCGCTCGGCGCGTTCCGTGCGTTCGGGTCTTTCGGGGAGCTCGGGCGAATCGAAGATGGAGAGGTCGTCCTCGGTCTCTTCGATCGGCGGTTCGGGCTGCGGGGGCAGCTCGACCGGGCGGGGTTCGTCCCCGAAGAAGCTGATCTGCTCGACGTCCTCCCGGTCGACCGGTTCGGCTTCCGCCGCGGCTTCGGTCTCCGCAAGGATCTTGCCCGCAAGACCGCTCGCCGTCTGCACGGGTTTGACGGTCAGGGAAGAGAAGTGCGCGAGGATATAGATCGCGAAACCGAGGAGCAGGAAATCGTCGATCGAGGAATCGAGCACCGGCGTCTGCCGGATGACGGCGTAGAGCAGGTTCGGCACGGCGACCGTCGAGGTGAGCAGGAGCGCGATCATCCCGACCGCCGTATAGAGCGTCCAGACCGGACGGTCGAGCGCGATCCGGGCTTCGCAGAGGAAGAAGAGCGCGATCGAGAGGAACGCCGCCTGAGAGCCGATCTTGACGTCGGCGTTCATCGGGAGCGTGAAGTCGAAGTAGAGGAACAGGGTGTAGAACAGCGCGAGCAGCGAGACAGACATCGCGGCGAAGGCGTGCACGGCGTTCAGAACCTGCCGTTTCGCCACCGAAAAGACCGAGCAGACCGCCGCCGTCCCGCCGAAGAACGCCGACGCGAGGCAGAAGATGACCGCCTGCATCGAGATCGAGCCGCCCGAGAGCCGTTCGCGGAGCGAGCCGAGATGGAGTTCGAACACCCGGAACATCGAGAACGCGAGGATCAGGATCCCCGTGAGCGCGACCGAGAAGATCACAGGCAGTCCCTTTCCGGGATCCCGGATCTCCAGTTTTCCTTTCAGGGGGGCGAGCTGCGTGAGCAAAAGGATCACACCGATCACCGTCGCGAGCCGCGCGATCTCGTGGGGCATGGAATGCAGGGCGAAATACCCGTTCGCCCGATCGAAGCCCGGGGAGAGCAGCGCGATCGTCTTCAACACGACGACCGCCGCCGACAGAAGAAGCGTCAGCGTCAGGTAGAGCCGGAAGATCCGTTTGGTCTTGTCCATCATATCGCGGTCAGTTCCTTTCGTATCGGATCGGCTCCCCGAAAAGCGGGGGAGCGACAGAAGTCCAAATACTATTATAGTGCAAATTTGTGAACAGATTGTAACCAAAACGGGCGGCGGCGCGATTTCTTCCATATTTTTTGGCGTACGCGCCCGCGCACGCGAGGGCTTGCACGCGGGCGTGCGCGCGGAAAATCCGCAGCGGAGACGAAAGGGAAGCCCCTTTTTCCCCTCTGAAACCTCCCTTTTTCCACCAATTCGCGCTAAAATTGGTACAGTTGCACAAAAAACGGAACGAAAACAAGCCGAAATTTCTACGCCAGCCCGCGCAACAATTTTTTGAAACCGTTGATTTTTCGCCTCAAATAGTATATAATAGTCGAGCTTGATATGCGATGAAGCGAGAGGTTGCTGCTGAAAAGCAGGGAATTTTCGTGGAGTATGTCCGATGAACGGGCGAAAAAACAAGTGCGG
>JAGCYR010000121.1 GCA_017960705.1 Clostridia bacterium
ACAACGCCGTCAACCGTATGATCTCCACCAATATCCGCGGGGTGGATTTCATCGCCGTCAACACCGACGCGCAGGTCCTCTCCTTTTCGAGCGCGTCGCAGAAGCTCGTCATCGGCGAGAAGATCACGAACGGCCGCGGCGCCGGTTCCGATCCCGAGATCGGAAGACGCTCCGCCGAGGAAAGCATCGAAGATATCCGTCACCTCCTGGAGGGCGCGGATATGGTCTTCGTTACGACCGGTATGGGCGGCGGTACGGGCACCGGCGCCGCTCCCGTTATCGCGAAGATCGCGAAGGAAATGAATATCCTGACCATCGGGATCGTGACCAAGCCCTTCCTGTTCGAGGGTAAGCGCCGGATGGTCCAGGCGGACGCCGGGATCGAGGTCCTGCGCCAGTACGTAGACTCGCTGATCGTTATCCCGAACGAGAGGCTGAAACAGGTCTCCGAGGGCAAGATCACGCTCGCGACCGCGTTCGAGACCGCCGACGACGTTCTCCGTCAGGGCGTGCAGAGCGTCTCCGAGATCGTCAATATCCCGGGCTTCGTCAACGTGGACTTTGCCGACGTCGTTTCGGTCATGAAGGACGCCGGATACGCGCATATGGGCGTAGGCACCGGACGAGGCGAGGACAAAGCCGCGATCGCCGCGACCACCGCGATCTCCTCCCCGCTGCTCGAGACCTCGATCTCCGGCGCGACGGGCGTCCTGGTCAATTTCACCGCGGCACCCGATATTCCGCTCGACGACGTGTATCTCGCCTCCACCATGATCGCGAACGCCGCGCATCCCGACGCCAATATCATCTGGGGCGCCGCGTTTGATCCTGCCCTGCAGGACGAGCTTCGCATCACGATCATCGCGACCGGGTTCGACAAGTTGAAAAAGACCGAAGAACAGCCTGCCGACGAAACCGCGAACGAGCCCGCGACCGACGAAGCCGCGCCGGAAGCGCCCGCATCTACCCCCGTCTTCGGTTCCGATCCCGCCGCACCCGCCGCGACTACGCCGACGGACGGCAACTCGGTCCCGCCGTTTGAAGACGAGATCGATCTTGACGACATTTACACGCTGCTCAACAAGCCCAACCGGCACTGATACGCCAACCGCACACAACAGGCGACCGACAAACCGTCGGTCGCCTGTATTTTGATCAAAATTGTTATCTGCCTTGAAATAAGGTCAAATTATAACGTGAATCGGGAGCCCGTTCTTGTACTCAACGGCGCGTTCGCCGCGGATCAGAGGCGTAAGATACGCGATCCCCGCCGGGGTGATCCCGTTGCCCGCCGCGTTGATATACTCGTCGGGAACTTTGCGGATGGCGTTGGCGATCTTCCCGACCGGACGGAGAACGACCGAACACTTGTAGGGTTCGTCGGAGACGCGTTCGAGCGCCGCCATGACGCCCGACTTCCCTTCGACCGCGGCTTTCACGCCCGAAGAACCGAGCAGCGACGCCTCACAAAGATCGGTCTCCGACGCGAGGTGCGCGGCGCATCTCTGCGGGAGCGATAGTTCGAAGGAGCGAACCTTACAGCCGAAGGTCTCCTTGACGAATTGCTCCAACACTTTGCCCGCGCCGGCAAGATACTTGTGCCCGAACGCGTCTGCGGCGCCGCTCTGCGCGCTTTCTCCGATATACCGTCCCTCGGGGGAACGGATCCCCTCGGAGATCGCCACGACGAGGTTGGGATGGCGCTTGAACGCTTCGCGCAGGTCTTCCGTAAACTGCTCGAAGGTGAACGGACGTTCGGGAAGATAGATCAGGTCGACCCCTTCCCCCGAGATCGCTCCGGGAAGGGCGGCGGACGCGGTCAGCCAACGGGCGTCGCGTCCCATGATCTCTACCACCGTGACGGCGGGAACGCGGTAAACGGCGCAGTCGCGGACGATCTCGGAGAGCGTGACCGCCACGTATTTCGCCGCAGAGCCGAATCCAGGCGTATGGTCGGTGTCGGCGAGGTCGTTGTCAATGGTCTTCGGGATCCCGACGACCCGCATTTCGTAATCGACGGTCTCAAGGTACGCCGAGAGCTTCGCCACGGTGTCCATAGAGTCGTTGCCGCCGACGTAGAAGAAATAGCGGATATCCATTTCGCGGAACTTTTCGATCAGCCCGTCGAAGAAAGCTCTGTCCTTCGCGGGATCGGGCAGTTTCTTTCGGCAGGAGCCGAGCGCCGCCGCGGGCGTCTGTTCGAGATGCCGGAGCTTCGTTTCGTCGGAGAACAGCGGGAGCAGCGAAACGAAGTCGCCCGCGAGGAATCCCTCGATCCCGTTCTTCATCCCGTAGAGCGCGGGGATCGCGTCGGGGTTGGCAAGAACGCCCCGGATCACCCCCGCCAGACTCGCGTTGATCGCCGCGGTCGGTCCGCCGGATTGACCGACGACCGCATTCCCTTTCAGTTGGCTCATTTCTTCTCTCCTTTGCCGTTGTCTTTCGGTTTGATCACCGTTTTGAAATCCTTTTCGGTGAAGCGGTATTTCTTATCGCAGAAGCGGCATTCCGCCGTAAGCTCGCGTTTACCGTTCTCCTTTTCCTCCTCGTCGAACAGCTCCGCGATCTTCTCTTTCCCGAGCGATCGGATCCCGCGCTTCATACGCTCCCTTGAACAGGTGCAGACGTAGTCGACGTCGATCACGTCGAACGGATCGAACTCGATCCCATCAAACGCAAGCACGGCGATCTCTTCAAGCGTCTTCCCTTCGTCGAGTAGCGACGAGACCGACGAGATCTTCGGCACGTTTGCTTCGATCTTATCGACCGTCGCGGGGTCGGGAAACGGGAGTAGCTGGATCAGCACCCCGCCCGCGGCTTGACAGGAGCCGTCCGGCGCGACCAAAACTCCGAGGGAGCAGACCGAGGGGATCTGTTCGCTTTCGGCGAAATAGCGGGTGAAGTCCTCCGCGATCTCGCCCGAGACAAGCTCGACCGTCCCGGTGTGGGGTTCCCCGTCCCCGACGTCGCGGATCACGGTAAGAGACCCGCGTCCGACGGCTCCGCCGACGTCAAGTTTTCCGCTCTTCTTTCTCGGCGGATCGGCGGCGGGGTTCTCGATATACCCACGCACGCATCCGTAGTAGTCCGAAACGGCGAGCAGCCGCCCCGCGGGTCCGTCTCCTATGATCTGGACCGTCAGAGAGTCGTTTTTTTCGCCCAGCATGCTCCCGAGCATGGACGAAGCGGTGAGAAGCCGTCCGAGAGCCGCCGTCGCCGTAGGAGCCGTTTTATGGACCTTGTGAGCGTGTTCGACGATGCCGCGGGTGTCCGCGACGACGATACGGGCGCTCCCGTCCTTTGTCATCCCCCGCAGAAGACGCGAGGGGAACTTTTTTTCGTTTTCCATTTTCTTTTCTCTTTCAGTTCTTTTTCGCCCGTGCGGCGATATACCAGCGATCCTCGTCGCCCGTAAGGTTCCCGGCGTAAGGCGCGGGATAGACGCCGATCCATTCGAAGCCCGCTTCGGTCAAAAGCGTTTGCAGGGTCTTAATCGAGTACATCCGCTCGCGTTCGAGCGCGTCGTAGCGGCGGTAATTCCCTTTTCCTTCTTCCCGGAACAGAGTTATCCGGAAATCACAGAGTCCCCGCGCGTAGTAGTTCTCCCAGCTGCAGAAGACGCCCGGCGCCTCGAAGGTATAGGTCTTATCGGCGTAGACCGATTCAAACTTGCGTTTTGAGTTCACGTCGAAGAGGAACAGTCCGTCGGGGTTCAGATAGTTGTGCACGAGCGAGAAGCATTTGCAAAGATCGGTCTTGTTCGTCAAATGGTTCACCGAATCGAGGCACGAGACCACCGCGTCGACCGTCCCGTAGAGCTCAAAAGCGGTCATATCCTGCAAGAGCCACAGGATCCGGGACGAGATACCCTCCCCCGCCTCCTCGGCGGCTGTGCGGGCGGAATCGAGCATTTCGGGCGAACGGTCGACCCCGATCATATCGTAGCCGCGTTTCGCGAGCTCGAGCGTCATCCGTCCGGTCCCGCACGCGAGATCCAAAACGTCCTTGACCTCTCCCTTCGCGTTTTTGCGGAAGAAGGATTCCAGCCCGTCCGCCCAGGCGGCGTAGTCGAGTTCGGCGTTCCACTCGTCGTAGTACGGCGCGAGGATCGAATACAGATCAGGCATCGAAATACCCTCCTTTTTTTGCGAACCGCCGGATTACCTCGCCGGGAGAAAGCCGGTCGCACGCGAACGAGCGGCGCAGCAGCTCGGCGGGCAGACAGTCGTCGTATTTCTCGAAGACCGGACATTCCCCGTCCCCGACGAGCGAGAGCGGGTCGATCCCGTCGCTCTGCAGTTTTTCGATCAGGGCGGATTCGAGTCTCTCTCCCGCGCCGTCCTTCGCCTTGAAGGTGATAAAGCAGCATCCCTCGGACGCGACGTCGGAGATCCCGAACTGTCCGGCGTTTTTGGCAAGATAGCGGCGGATGGTACGGAACGCGCGGGTCCCGAGCCACGGGAACAGGACGTAGGACGAGCCGCCGATCGGGATCAGCAGCCGTTCTCCCATCCCGGTACTCGCGGCGAGTTTTCTCACAGAAGCGAGACGTTCGCGGGCGTTGGGCATCAGATAGGGGTATTCCGCGTTTCCGAGCAGGACGTCGCGCATCTTCTCAAGCACGCGGGTATGGATCTCCCCGAAGCCGCCGGGCCAGGAGATCTCCATCTTCCCGTCGACCCCCTTGACGAAGATCAGATGCTTTTCGACCTCGACCTCAAGCACCTCCCAGACGCGTCCCGCCAGAGCGAAACGGTCGCCGACCGGCGGCGGAGTGGTGATGGTGCCGATCTCGTCGGAACCGCACCGGACGGTAAAGTCCTCGCT
>JAGCYR010000122.1 GCA_017960705.1 Clostridia bacterium
ACCGGGATCGAGTCCTCGGAATATCCGCGGACGCGTTCGAGGTTGTCCGCGATGCTGTCGGTATCGTAGACCGACGGGTAAGAGGTCATCACAAGGGACTCCAGCTTGGTGTCCTGCCGCGCCACGATCAGGTCTTTTAAGTCGATCGCGCCGCAGTACGCGCCCTCTCCGTCGAGAACGTAGAGGGTCGAGATGTTGTCGTTGTCCGCCGCCTGCTCCACGAGGCTCTTCATCGCCTGCTTGACGGTCATGTTCTCCCGGATCGTGACGTAGTTGGTGGTCATGATACTACCGAACTGATCGTCGTCGTAGGAGTGCAGGAGTTCGATGTCTTCCTTCGCCTCGGGTTCGAGGAGTTCGAGGACCTGCTCGCGCTTTTCCTCGTCCATGTCCTCGAGGACGTCGACCGCGTCGTCCGCGTCCATTTCCTCGATCAGGTCGGCGGCGACGTCAGCGTCCATTTCCTCGAGGTATTCGCCCGCGTCCTCGGAGTACGCGAGGACCTCGGACATCGCCTCGTTGCCGAGGACGCCGCGCAGACGTTCGCGTTCCTCGGGGGTCATATCCGCCATCGCGGCGGCGATATCGTTCTCGTGGTAGTCGCCGAGAGACTCGCGCAGTTCCGCGTCGTCTTCGACGGTGCGGATCAGGTTCAGGATCTCGGCGGGATAGTCGACCGGAGCCGGCGTTTCGGTCTCCTCCTCATCGGGGGGAAGGATCGGCTCAAGCTCTTCGATATCCTTTTTGTTCTCGTTTTCCATCAAAAAAACGCCTCCCTTCTTATGGGCGGCATCCGCGACGAAAAGCACGTCAGAGGAGAGTGCCTCCGGCGACCGCTGCGGATCCCGCGTTCAGATTGTTCCGGCATAACGGAACGGTGCTTTGTCGGTCTGTGCCCGCGTCCATCAACGATCACCCCGCTTTCACGTTTCTTCGCTCTTATTGTACCACCGTCTCCCGCGCTTTGTCAAGCGAAAACAGGTCGCGCAGGGCGCTTTTTTCTTGCGACCGATTGACAACGCGCGCGATTTCTGTTATACTCTTTTGTATATTAAACCGGACACAAGGAAGGGTTGGTCATGGAAAGAGTGTACGCAACCGACGTAAAAGCGTTTATCGGACAGGAGATCAAGGTGCAGGGGTTCGTCGAGAACCTCCGCAACGGCGCCGCGATGGCGTTTATCGTGCTGAAAGATATCTCGGGAAAAGTACAGATCACGGTCGAGAAGGAGAAACTCCCCGACCTTGTTCCGGTGATCGATTCGCTGACCCCCGATTCGGTGATCACCGTCGAGGGCGTCGTGATCGAGAACGAATACGTCAAAATGGGCGGCATCGAGCTGATCCCGAGTTCGATCAAAGCCGAGAGCATCGCCGAGGCGCTCCCCATCGTGCGGAAGGACATCCCCGCGACCAAAAAGAAGCAGGCGGTCGAGCGCAGTTCGATCGATCAGCGCAGCGACTACCGTTGGATCGACCTCCGCACGGATGAAAATCAACTGATGTTCAAGGTGCAGACCGCGTTCGTCAACGCTATGCGCAAATTTGTGATCGACCGCGACTTTATCGAGATCCATACGCCGAAGCTGATCGGCGCGGCGTCCGAGAGCGGATCGGACGTGTTTGAAGTCAAGTATTTCGACCGCAGCGCCTACCTCGCTCAGAGCGACCAGTTCTACAAACAGATGGCGATGGCGGCGGGCTTTGATCGCGTGTTCGAGATCGGCCCGGCGTTTCGCGCCGAAAAATCCTTTACCAACAAGCACGCTACCGAATTCAACGTGTTCGACGTCGAGTTCAGCTATATCACGTCTTTCCGCGACGTGATGAAGTTGGAGGAGAACCTGCTGACCGCCGCGCTGAAAGAGGTCAAGGAGAAATACGGCGACGAGATCGAGCAACTCTTCGGGATCCCCGTGATCGTGCCGGAAACTCCCTTCCCCGTCGTGAAACTCGCCGACCTCTACCGCGGTCTGGAGGAGGACTTCGGCTATACCTGCCCCGACGAGGAAAAGGGCGACCTCACCACCGACGCCGAGCGGCTCTCCTACGAGTGGGTCAAAAAGCATTATAACCACGAATTCCTGTTCGTCACCGACTACGCCGCGGATCAGCGCGCCTTCTACCATATGCGCGACGAGAACGGCATAGCGCAGGGCTACGACCTAATCTGGCGCGGCACCGAGATCACCACCGGCGCGCAGCGCGAACACCGCTACGAGGTTCTGAAAAAGCAGGCGGACGAAAAGGGGCTCGGTGAGGACGTCAAGTTCTACCTCAAGTTTTTCCAGTACGGCTGCCCGCCGCACGGCGGCTTCGGGCTGGGGATCGACCGGTTGACCATGCTGCTGCTCGGTCTGCATATCAAGGAGTCCATGTTCCTGTTCCGCGGACCGAACCGTCTCACCCCGTAAAATCACAGCCCGATTTGCCTCCCGGACAGATCGGGCTCGTTTCATAACAACACAGGAGACCGATATGAAACCGACACGCCGATTTCTTTCTTTGCTCGCGTTTTTGCTTCTCGTCTGTATGATCCTGACGTCCTGCGATCTGCTTGCCGTGGAACAGGCGACCGGGCAGCCCGCGAGCACCGAACCATCAACGACCGACAAAGGAGGAGAGACCGAGATGACGACCGACCGTCGGGACGAAACCACCGCCGAAACCACCGCCGCAACCGCCGCGACCACCGAGCCGCCGATCTACGAGTATCCGATGGACCGGGTGACTCCGCTCAACGGAACCATCGTGACAAGCTCGAACAAATTCGCGGTTATGAAAAACTACCTCGGCGCCGTGATCGACCTGAACGAGATCCCCTACGACTACGACACCGTGACCATCACCCGGGATCCCTCCGTCGAAGAGATGGGGTACTCGTTTCTAACGGCGCTTCCGGTCGACAAAGAGGTTCCGTCCTACGCCAAGGGATACGATATGGTGATCTGGGACAAAAACGATACGGCGACCCTCTTTATCCCCGAAGACGCGCGGTACCTCTACGTTTACTATCTGGACGCGGGAAAATCGTATCTGCCGTCGTCGGTCGTTTTCACCAATACGACGGTGCCGACCACGTTCACCGTCGCCTCCTGGAACATCGGGCATTACAGCATGGGCGGAAGCAAGAACACCAAGATCACGGACGAACAATACGCGGCCGAGAAGGTGAAATACGACGCCTATCTCGACTCGCTCGGCGCGGATATCCTGATCCTGAACGAGTACAGCAAAATGTTCTCCCCGTCGAACGCCGCCCGCTATCGCTTCTTGAGGTACGGCTGCGCGTTTGAGGGCGAGCAGCGCAACTACAGCTGCAACGCGCTCTACTCCAAACTCCCCTTAAAGAACGTCACGCTCCGCGAATTCGCCTGCAACACCCCGGAGACCGTCCTGCACACCACCGTGATCAAGGCGACCGATTACTACTATATCACGGGCGAGCTCTCCGTCGACGGCAAGACCGTGACGATCGTCGGTCTGCACCTCGCGTTCTACGACAATCTGTACCCCGACACCGTCTGTATCGCCCAGATGGACGAGCTGCTCGCGACCTTCGCCGACACAGAGCGCGTGATCATCCTCGGGGACTGGAACGCCTACCACGCCGAGTATTACGAACGCTTCGCCGAGGCGGGCTACACCGTCGCAAACGACGGCTCGTACCTCACCTGCACCGGCTCGAAAACCGGCGGGCTCGAATGGCCGGTCGACAATATCATCGTCAAGGGCGTGAGCGTGACCGATTTCCACGTAGTCAACACTTCCCTCTCCGACCATATCGCGGTCGTCGCAACGATTACCGTACCGTAAGGAACAATAAACGTTGACGGCGCCGACCGGCGGGCTCTTCTCATAACTATTGCCGCCCGCTTGCGGGCGGCAATATCATAACTGCTCCGAAGGAGCATCATAACGTTCTCGCGGGGATCACTCCCCGCGAGAACTTATAACTCGGAGACGTCCCGCGTCATCTGATAATGTTGCCGGTATAGATCAGATGCGCGTCTCCCGTGAGGATCACGTCTCCGTTCTACTTCACGCACACCGACAGGTCTCCTCCGGGCAGTTCGACCGTGATCTCGCTGTCCTTTTTGCAGTAGCCGTTCAGCACCGCCGCAACGGCTGCCGCGACCGCTCCCGTCCCGCAGGCGGCGGTCTCGCCGTTCCCGCGTTCGTAGACCCGCATCGAGAGCACCGTCGGGCTGACCACCCGGACGAACTCGGTGTTGACCCGCTCGGGGAAGAGCGGCGCGTACTCGAACCGCGGCCCCACGACCGAGAGATCGATCTTCTCGGGGTGCTCGGTGAATACCACACAGTGCGGGTTGCCGACCGAGAGACAGGTAACGCGGTACTCGCCGTCGCCGATCTTCACCGCACGGTCGATCACGGCGTCGCCGTCGAGGGTGCAGGGGATATCGGACGGTTTCAGCTTCGGTTTGCCCATATTGACCCCGACCATCGTGACGTGACCGAACGAGGTGTGCAGGGTCAATTCGCGGATCCCCGCCTCGGTCTCGACCGTCACGGAATCCCGTTTGACGAAACCGTTGTCGTAGAGGTACTTGCCGACGCAGCGGATACTGTTCCCCGCCATCACGCCGTCCGAGCCGTCGCGGTTACAGATCCGCATCTTCACGTCGGCTTTGTCGGACGGAAGCAGAACGACCATCCCGTCCGCCCCAATCCCGAAGCGGCGGTCGCAGAGTTCGACGGCGAGCGATTCCGCCCCGTCGAGCGGGGTTTTCGTCGCGTCGATCAGGATGTAGTCGTCGCCCGAGCCCTCCATCTTGGAGAAGGCGATGGTGCGTTTTTCCCGCCTCATAGCGTTCAGGTCCACCGGCTCGGTGTTCTTTTCGGAATAGCCGCTCGCGATGACGTCCGCCATGGCGTTCGCCGTGTCGAGCGAAGTCAGGCACAGCACGCCGAGCGTCAGCGCCTTTCTGTGCAGGGCAATATACTCCGAGAGGGTCTCGTCGTAGAGCGCGCCGGTGTAGACGATGTAGTGGATCTTGCCCTCTTCAAGCAGTTTCCACATCCCGTCCTGCTCCCGGATGCCGGGAACGACGTGGACCGGGATCCCGAGCTGCCGGATGGTCTCGGCGGTGCCGGGGGTGGCGTAGACCGTCATCCCGAGATCGCGGACCTTACGCGAAAGCCCGATGATCTCGCCGTAGTCGTGGTCGTCCACGCTGATAAAGATCCCGGTCTCCTTCCCGTCGCGCGGGTTCTGGAGACGGAAGCCGGCGGAGGTCATGCCCTTGAAAAGCGCCTCGCGGATGTTCTTGCCGATGCCGAGCACCTCGCCCGTCGATTTCATTTCGGGCCCCATATACGAGTTGGCGTCGGACAGTTTCCCGAACGAGAAGACCGGCACCTTGACCGTGACGTAGGGCGGCGCCTGATAGAGCCCGGTGCCGTAGCCGAGCGAGGCGAGCTTCCCGCCTGTCATCACGGAGGCGGCGAGATCCACCATCGGCACCCCGGTCACCTTGCTGATGTACGGGACGGTACGAGACGCGCGCGGGTTGACCTCGATCACGTAGAGCTCGTTCTCGTAGATCAGGTACTGGATGTTGACCAGCCCCTTGGTCCCGAGCGCCAGCGCCAGCTTTTCGGAGCATTCAACGATCTTCCGGATCATCCGGTCGTCCACCGAATACGGCGGGTAGACGGCGATCGAGTCGCCGCTGTGAACGCCCGCCCGCTCGATGTGCTGCATGATGCCGGGGATCAGGACGTTTTCACCGTCCGAGATCACGTCGACCTCAAGCTCCGGACCCATCATATACTTGTCGACCAACACCGGATTCTCGATCCCGGTGGAGAGGATCCGCGCCATATACTTTTTCACTTCGGCGGCGGTATGCACGATGGTCATATTCTGCCCGCCGATGACGTAGGACGGACGGAGCAGAACGGGATAGCCGAGCGATTCCGCCGCGGCAAGCGCCTCTTCGGTGGTCAGCACGCCCATCCCGCGCGGCCGCTTGATCGAGAACTTTTCAAGCAGACGGTCGAAGCGCTCGCGGTCCTCCGCGATATCGATCCCCTCCGCAGACGTGCCGAGGATGGTAACGCCCATACGGTCGAGGAACGCGGTCAGCTTGATCGCGGTCTGCCCGCCGAACGCCACGACCACCCCGATCGGGTCCTCCGCCCGGATGACGTTCATCACGTCCTCGGGGGTCAGCGGCTCGAAGTAGAGACGGTCGGCGGTGTCGTAGTCGGTCGAGACCGTCTCGGGGTTGTTGTTGATGATCGCGACGTCGTAGCCGAGCTCCTTCAGGGTCCAGACGCAGTGCACCGACGAATAGTCGAACTCGATCCCCTGCCCGATCCGGATCGGACCCGAGCCGAGGACGAGGATAACGGGTTTGCCCGACTTCTTGAAACTCCGCGCTTCGCATCCATCGACCGTCGGCACCGAGTAGAAGTAGGGTTTGTCGGTCCCGAACACCGAAGCGCAGGTCTTGACGATGCGGTAGCCGAAGGGGGTATCGGTCGCGGGTTTCGTCCCCGACAGCCTCTCGAGCGCCTTGTCGGTGTAGCCGAGTTCCTTGCCCTCTTTGAGATACGCGTCGGTCAGTCCGCCCTTGATCTTTTCCTCGTAGTCGGCGAGCCGTTTGATCTTATTCAAGAAATACGGGTCGATCGTAGTGATGCGGTAGATCTTTTCGATCGACACGCCCGCCTTGATCGCCTCAAAGACGGTGAACAGCCGCCGGTCGTCCTGGTCGCCCAGCCGTTCGATCACCGAACGTCCGTCAAGCGGCGGGAGGTTCAGCGTGTCGGCGCCGATCTCGGCGCCGCGGATCGCCTTCATCAGGGCGGCTTCGAAGGTCGGCGCGATGGACATGACCTCGCCCGTCGCCTTCATCTGCGTACCCAGCCGCCGGCTCATACCGGCGAACTTATCGAAGGGGAACTTCGGATATTTGACCACGATATAGTCGACCGCCGGCTCGAATCCCGAGAGCGAATCCCCGGTCTTCGGGTTCCTGATCTCCTTCAGCGTGTAGCCGAGGGCGAGGCGGGTCGTCACCTTCGCGATGGGGTAGCCGGTCGCTTTGGACGCCAATGCGGAACTCCGCGACACGCGCGGGTTGACCTCGATGACGGCGTACTCGCTGCCGTCGGGCTTCAGGGCGAACTGGCAGTTACAGCCGCCGACCACGCCGATCGCGGTCACGATATCGAGCGCCGCCTGCCGGAGCATGGCGTATTCCCTGTCGGTCAAAGTCAAGGCGGGCGCCGCGACGATCGAATCGCCGGTATGCACGCCGACCGGGTCGACGTTCTCCATCGAGCAGACCGAGACGGCTTCGCCGGTATTATCCCGCATCGTCTCGAACTCGATCTCTTTCCATCCCGCGATGGACTTTTCGATCAGGACCTGCGTGATGGGGGACAGATCCAGCCCCGGTCCCGCGATATCGACCAGTTCTTCCGGGTTCGCCGCGATGCCGCCGCCCGTGCCCCCGAGCGTAAACGCGGGACGAACGATGACGGGATAGCCGATCTTCTCCGCGACCGCAAGGCACTCCTCGACCGTCGTCGCGATATCCGAGGGCACGCAGGGCTGCCCGATCTTCTCCATCGTTTCCTTGAACAGTTCGCGGTCCTCCGCGCGGTCGATCGCCGCGACGTCGGTACCGAGCAGGCGCACGCCCGCCGCCTTGAGGAATCCCTCTTTTTCAAGCTGCATCGCAAGGGTCAGCCCGGTCTGCCCGCCGAGCCCCGCGAGCAGTCCGTCGGGCTTTTCGCGCAGGATGATCCGTTTCACCGACTCGACGGTCAGCGGCTCAAGGTAGATCTCGTCCGCCAGATGCTTGTCGGTCATAATGGTCGCGGGGTTGGAGTTGACCAAAACCGTGTTGATCTTTTCCTCGCGCAGGACGCGGCACGCCTGCGCGCCCGCGTAGTCGAACTCGGCAGCCTGCCCGATCACGATGGGTCCGGAGCCGATCACCAGAACTTTTTTGATGCTTGTATCTTTCGGCATAGTCTTTTTCGTCCCGTTTCAGAATTGTCGGTTTTGGTTTTTACAGGGTCGCCGCCATGACCGCCTTGATGGTGTGCATCCGGTTCTCCGCTTCCTCAAATACGAGCGACGCGGAGCTCTCGAACACCTCGTCGGTGACCTCCATCGCGTCGCGGCCGAAGCGCTCGCACATCTCGCGACCGATCGCGGTGTTCTTGTCGTGGTAGGCAGGCAGGCAGTGGAGGAAGATCGCGTCCTTCCCCGCCGCTTTCATGACCGAAGCGTTCACCTGATAGGGGGCGAGAGCTTTCACCCGTTCGTCCCAGACCTCGACGGGTTCGCCCATAGAGACCCAGACGTCGGTATAGATCGCGTCGGCGCCCTTCGCCGCCTTGATCGGGTCGCTCTCGAATTCGATCGTCGCCCCGGTCTCGGCGGCGATCTTTTTACAGGTATCGACAAGATCCGACGCCGGGCGGTAGGCTTCGGGCGAGCAGGCGACGAAATGGAGCCCCATCTTCGCGCACCCGACCATCAGCGAGTTGCCCATGTTGAAGCGGGCGTCGCCGTAGTAGACGAGCTTTTTGCCTTTGAGGGTCCCGAAACGTTCGCGAACGGTCAGAAAGTCCGCCAGAATCTGCGTCGGGTGGAACTCGTCGGTCAGCCCGTTCCAGACCGGGACCTTCGCGTATTTCGCCAGCGTTTCGACGATCTCCTGTCCGAATCCGCGGTACTCGATCCCGTCGAACATGCTCCCGAGCACCCGGGCGGTATCGGCGATGCTCTCTTTCCGCCCGATCTGCGATCCCGACGGATCGAGATAGGTCGCGCCCATCCCGAGGTCGCGCGCCGCCACTTCGAACGAGCAGCGCGTCCGGGTCGAGGTCTTCTCGAAGATCAGGGCGACGTTTTTGCCCTGGTGCGTCGCGTGGGGGATCCCCGCTTTTTTCTTCTTTTTCAGATCCGCCGCCAGATCGAGCAGATACCCGATCTCGTCGGGGGTAAAGTCGAGCAGTTTGAGAAAATCCCTGCCCTTCAGATTGATATTTGCCACGGTTATTACCTCGCTTACAGAACTTTGGAAAGGAACGACTTCAGCCGTTCGCTCTTGGGATCGCCGAAGACCTCGGCGGGGGTTCCCTCTTCCGCGATCACGCCCTCGTCGAGGAAGATGACGCGGTTCGAGACCTCGCGGGCAAAGCCCATTTCGTGGGTCACGACCACCATGGTCATCCCGCTCTCGGCAAGCTCCTTCATCACGTCGAGCACCTCCCCGACCATTTCGGGGTCGAGGGCGGAGGTCGGCTCGTCGAAGAGCATCACGTCGGGCTCCATACAGAGGGCGCGGACGATCGCCACGCGTTGCTTCTGTCCGCCCGAGAGCTGGTTGGGATAGGACGCGGCGCGGTCGGCAAGCCCGACTCTGGCAAGCAGCGTCATCGCCTTCTCCTCCGCCTCGTCTTTGGTGAACTTTTTAAGCATCACCGGCGCGCAGGTCAGATTTTCGAGCACCGTCATGTGCGGGAACAGGTTGAACTGCTGGAACACCATCCCCATCTTCTGGCGGTGCCGGTTGACGTCGGTTTTCTTGTCGGTCAGCTCGTCGCCCTCGAAGACGATCGAGCCGCCGTTCGGTTTTTCGAGCAGGTTCAGGCAACGGAGAAAGGTCGATTTCCCGGATCCCGAGGGACCGATGACGCAGATCACGTCCCCGCGGTCGATCTCGACGTCGATCCCGCAGAGGACCGGAACGCCGCCGAACTGTTTTTCAAGTCCCGTCACGGTGATCAGTTTTTCTTTGGCGGTCTTCATATCAGTTGCGTTTGTCACTTCTCGCCAGCTTCCTTTCAAAGACTTTGAGCAGCCGTGTCAGCCCCACGACCAGGATCAGGTAGACCAGAGCGACCAGCATCAGCGGGTTGATCGCGTCGAAGGTGTTGTTGCGGACGAGGTTCCCCGCGCGGGTCAGGTCGACCACCGCGACGTACCCGGCGACCGACGTCTCTTTCAGCAGCGCGATCATCTCGTTGCCGATGGCGGGCAGGATGTTGCGGATCGCCTGCGGAAAGACGATCTTCCGCATCGCCTGCATCTTCGACATCCCGAGACTGCGTCCCGCCTCCATCTGTCCCTTATCCACCGCGTTGATCCCGCTTCGCACCACCTCCGCCATATAGGCGCCCGAGTTGATGCCGAAGGTCAGGATCGCGACCGGTATGCCGTCGGCGCCGGTCATCACGATAAAATAGAAGATCAGGAGCAGAACGACCACCGGGATCCCGCGGATCACGGTCACGTAAACGTCGCAGATCACTTCCACGATCTTCATCGAGGGCACGCCCTCGGAGAAGTACTTGGCGATCGCGATCACCGAGCCGATCACTACCCCGATCAGCAGCGCGCCGAGCGTAATGATGATCGTGTTCTTGAATCCGCCGAGGATCAGCTTATAGTGTCCCGTCGCGATGAAGGTCTCGTGGAGTTTTTCAAACCAACTCATTCGAAAAAACGGTTCCTTTCGTTCATATCAAAAAAGCAGAAGAAAGGGTCCGCCTCTCGGCTGGGACCCTTTCCCGGGCAATTCGCGACCGATTACTTGGACGCGGGAGCGGCGTAATCCTCGCCGAACTGCGCGAAGATGGCTGCGATCGTGCCGTCCTCGATCATCGCCTTCTGGATCTTGTTGATCTCGGCGACGAGGGTCTCGCTGCCGAAAGCGAACGCGAAGGCGTAGGGCTCGCTCGTCATAGCCTCGGAGAGGATGACCAGCTTCTCGTCGTCGGCTTTGCCCTGGTTGTAGGTCTCGACCATCGCGATCCCGACCAGGTTGTCGATGACCCACGCGTCGACGTTGCCGTTCAGAAGCGCCGTCTGCGCGTCGCTGTTGGCGGCGAACGCCGAAACCGTGTACCCGTTCTCGCTGCAGTACTCCTCGGCGGTGGTGCCGGTCTGCACCGAGACCTTCTTGCCGGCGAGGTCGGCTTTACCGGTGATGGGGCTGCCCGCCTTCACGACGATCGCCTGCGCCGCAACGAAGTAGGGATCGGTGAAGAGCATGTTCTTCTGCCGCGACTCGGTCACGGTGATGCCCGACATACCGCAGTCAAACTTGCCCGCCGTCACGCCGGGAAGCACCGAATCAAAATCCATCTGCTTCAGCGTCAGTTTCACGCCGAGTTTCTCGCAGACCTTTTTCAGGATCTCGACCTCGATACCGACGACGTCTTCGCCTTCGAGGTTCTCAAAGGGCGGGAAGTCGGGAGAGGTGGCGACGATGAGCTCGCCCGCCTTCTTCACTTCGTCGAGCGTATTGCCCTTCTTCCCGCAGGAGGTGAAGGAGAAAACGCAGACCAGGACCATCAGGGCGGCAAGCGCGAATGAAAGCAGTTTCTTCATAATATTAAATCCTTTCTTTTGTCTCGGTCGGCATGATTTTTGCGCCGATCTTGTTTGGACGTGAATAATTATACACCATCTTGCAGACGATTGCAACCCCTTTTTGCAAAAATGCGTGATTTTCTGCCCTTTGCCCAGTTTCCGACAAGTCCCGTCGCCCGGTTTTTGTATAGGTTGACGGATAATTATGCGGTTTCTGCGTTCCGGGCGCGGTCCCGGGACAGGCGAACGAACGCTCCCCGGCGTTTATCCGGGCGCCTCTTTCCAGCGTTCCGCTCCGCGCAGGGCGTCTCTCTTTATACACGAATCGCGAATAATCCGCATAAATAATCATCCGGCGGAATAAAAACCCCGGCGGGGAAACCCGCCGGGGAAAATCATTTGTCGATCTCGTCTTCGGGAAGGCCTTCGCCCGCGTTGCCCTCGTCCTGCGAGCCGTCGCGGACCGAGATCCCGCACCCTCCCGCGCGTTTGACGCGGTAGAGTTCACGGTCGGCGAAACGGAACAGGTCGCGCCCGTTCCCCTCTCCGCCGAAGGCGACGCCCACGCTGATCGAAGCGGACGGAACGTCGTCGGACGAAGCGCGCATCTCGGCGTTGATGGAGGCGATCTTTTCGCGGATCATCCCTGCGCTCTCGATACCGGCGTTCCACATGATGACGGCGAACTCGTCGCCGCCGATCCGGCAGATCCGGTCGTCCTGGCGGAAGGAGGCGGACAGCTTCTCGGAGAGCTTCCGGAGGATCCGGTCGCCCGCGTCGTGGCCGTAGGTGTCGTTGATCTTCTTGAATCCGTCAAGGTCGACCAGCACCAGCGCGTTCGTCCCCGCCGCCGCGCTGTCGAGATACCGATCCAGCCCGCTGCGGTTGAAGATGCCGGTGAGGTAGTCGTGCGACGCCTTGAACGCGAGCCGTTCCTTGCTCTCCTTGCTGGCTTCGAACATCCGGTTGTAGGTCGCGGCGAAGAAGCGGTATTCGTAGGCGCCCCCTCCCGGCGGGATGGGCTGCTCGGAGCGGACCAGCCGCTCGGCGCGGATCAGGGGATGGAAGACCAGAAGCGAGGTCAGAACGACCAGCAGAGCCACCGCAGCGATCACGAACACGATCAGCGCCTGCTCGACGACCATCAGCGTATGCAGCTGTTTCGACTGTTTTTCCTGTTTCTCTTGCAGATAGTTTTCAAGCCCCCTGAGACACCGGTTGACTTGACCTGTGATCTCGGCTTTCTTGTCCTCGTAGGGTTGATCGTAGACCAGCTTGCGCGACTGGTCCATCTGTTCCTCTCTCGACATCGCGAGTTCGCTGTCGGACAGGACCACGGCTTCGAGCTTTTCCCGGATCTCCGGCTTATACTGCGAGAGGTCCTCGCCGTCCAGCGTTTCGAGACGGAGGCGCATCGCGTGATACTCGTCGTTCATCAGGTCGTTGGATCGGTCCACCGCCGTCTTGAGCGCGTCGTAGAGCTCGGTCCCGGCGAAATGCTTTTCCAGAACGGCAAGACCCTTTTCCCGCCGCCGCGTTTCGTTCGCTTCCCGGAAATAATCGTCCAGATACTGCCGCATCCCCGAGCCGACGTAATAGCGGACGTGCTCGGTCAGGTAATCCGACGCCTCCTGGATCTCCTGCGCGCCCTCGCGGCACTCGAAAAACGCCTCCGACGTACGGCGGAGCGAATTGTATCCCGTGATCGCGAGGAAAGTCGTCACCAGCATCAGAACGGCGATCCCGAGCGTCAGTCCGCCCAGGATATAGTTCATCAGACGGAGCCGGATCCCACCCGCCGTCTTGTCCTTTTTCATGATTGCTCTTCCTTATAATTTATTGCGGTTTTTTATAAGGTTCGCCATCGGATTGAAGTTGGGAGTCTCTGTTTTGGTCACAGCATTTTGATATTATAGCACGTTTTTC
Organism: Clostridia bacterium; assembly: GCA_017960705.1. GTDB lineage: Bacteria > Bacillota > Clostridia > Oscillospirales > CAG-272 > UBA1740. Next base: position 13,295 of record JAGCYR010000122.1, read on the forward strand.
GGGAAAATGCAACCCCCCTCGACAGGGTCAGCCGTTCTCCGCGTCCTCCGGCTTGTAATCGGTACCGTCGTCGTCCCCGCGTTCCCGCCGCACGAGCCCGAAGATCCCGAACCCGAGCAGCAGCACGCCCGCCCCGCCGAGGATCAGGGGGAGCAGCAGCCCGTTCTTCTCGTAGGTGAACTTCTGCGGATCGTTCGGCAGATAGAGCACAGGAACGGACTTGCCCACGTAAAACCCGGTCTGGTAGGCGTCGAGTTCCCCCTCGATCTCCTCCCCTTCCGCCGTCGTGAAGCGCACCGTCACGGTGTGGTCGGTATCGTCGTCGAAATAGGTGGTTTTGATATCGACGATCTCGGCGTCGGCGTGAACGCCCTCTCCGCGGTAATGCACCGTCCGGACCCAGGTGAAGACCGAAACGGCGAGAAACAGGACGCCGACGACGATCACGAGGATCGCGCTCTTTTTGGTCAGCCGATTCATAACAAAACCTCCGTTGTCGTTTTGAATTATTTTTTCAGTACGCGCCGGATGATCCGGAGCTGCGCCCGTTTCGGCAGGATCCCGAGCAGACGGAGCCACGGGTTGCGGTTCAGACGATAGACCGGCTTCGGTCTCTTCTTTGTCAGCGCCCGGAGCACCACGCTTGCGAGCTTTTCGGGCGCGACCTTCTTGGCTTCGACCCGATCGACGATCGACTTGAAGCGCGCGGCGTTGACGGGATAAAGTTCGGTCGACGCACAGAACCGGTCGAGCGCCGCGGTCGACGCGGGGAGCATCCCGGTATCGACCGCCCCCGGACGGATCACCGCCACGGGATAGCCGAGCAGCTGCAGCTCCATCCGCAGCGCGTCGGCGTAGCGGTCGAGCGCCGCCTTGGTCACCGCGTAGATCCCGGTAAAGGGCAACGGATCGAGCGGGGCGAGTTCGCTCGTGACGATCACCACCCGCGCCCCGGGGTTGAAGTACGGGAGCGCGAGCCGGTTGACCCGGTACGCCCCGAACAGATTGACGTTGAAAATGCGGAGGAACCGTGTTTCGTCCATCTCGACAAGCGAGCCGAGATCGTAGAGCCCCGCCGCGTGGATCACGCCGTCAAGTCCTCCCTCTCCCGCCGTTTTGATCGCTCCCTCGAGGGAGGCGGGATCGGTCACGTCGGCTGCGATCACTCTCCACGGAGTCCCCTCGTCGGCTTGTTTGAGGTCGATCCCGATCGGTTCGTCGCCGCGATCAAACAGCCGGCGGCAGATCGCTCTGCCCATCCCGCCGTTCGCCCCGGTCACAAGATACCGCGCCATAGCGTCTCCTTTTTTATCGGTCTCCGAAATCCCAGACCTTCGTTCCCCACGCGGGGTCGGTCTTCCGCGAGATCACCCCTCCGGCGATCGGACGCACCTCGATCTCCGCGGTGATCAGTACCCGCGCCTCCCCGAGATGACCGCCCGCCGTTTCGTGCTTTCCGTTCTCCACGTAGGCGAATATCGCGTGCGTATGCTGGGCAAGCCCGCCGTTGCCGTCGTCGGTCACGTCGCCCCAAAGCGAGGCGAGTTCCAGCATCCCCGAGAGCGTGCGGCTGCCGTAGGTTTTCGTTTCGGGATCGAAGGTCTTGACCTCGGCAAGGTCGCAGCCCCCGAGCCCGGAAAAGGTCGCCGACCGGATCCCCTCGCGGCGGCAGAATTCGAGCACCGACGCGATCACCCCGTCGCCGCGGTCGAGCCGCAGATAACCGATCCCGTTACAGATCCTGTATTCCATCCCGTTGTCCTTCCTTTTCTATGGTCAGAACGAGCGCCCCGATCCCGCAAAGACGACGGCGAGGACCCCCGCGGCAAACGCGGCGATCCCCGGCGCTTTCTTAGTGCGGTTTTCGTTCATATCCGTTCTCCCCCGCGAGGGTTTATTTCTCGATGCGTTCGAGCTTGACCTCGATCTCGGGCGTGCCGTAAGCGGGGTCGAAGAGCTTCGCGATATGCGACGCGTACCAATCCTTGATCTCGGCGTCGGTCATCTCGCACTTCTCGCCTTTGGTTTTGATCTTCACGGTGACGATCTGTTCTTCCATTTCGTTATCCTCCCGTTTTTCCGGCGGCAGGATCGCCGCCAGTTTGCGTTTCAGTTCTTCGTAGCGGAGCCGTTTTTCCGTCTTCCCGAGGTGGGTCTCCCGTAACTGTTCGGGGCAGTTGCGGTAGTCGAGCGGCGCGGGAAACTGTTCGCTCGTCAGGTCGAATACGCATCCCCCGACCGCGTTGAAACAGTGGTAGTTCCCGTCGGGGAGCGGCACGCCGTATACTTTGCCGCCGTAGATATCCTGCAAAAGGAACGCGGTGATGGTGCACTGTCCCCAGGTCTTATTGTCTTCCGACCATTCGTTTCGCATCCGGCTCGCGCAGGTCTCGCGGCACCACACGCGCGAGAGCAGATCGTAGTAGTCCCGCGGGGTCAGCCCCCGTTGATCTTTTACGTCCGCGGTCTCCCAACCGTAAAAACGGTACGTCTTCCCGTTTTCCATATCGTCCTTTCGTTTGCCCGTCCCGAAAACCGGCGCGGGCAATCTTTGCGCCCGCGCCTATATTATATATTCTTTTTCTTTGTTTGTCAAATATCCGGTTACTTTACCGAATCAAACCACGCCCGGTACGCCGCGAGGATCGACCGAAGGTCCGGGAACACCGTGCGGAGCTCGGGGCGCCACATGTTCTCCCATTCGAGAGACAGCACGCCGTTATAGCCGCGCTTTTCAAGCAGTGCAAGCGAACGCCCGAGCGGGACCTCGCCCTCCCCGACCTTGGTATAGGTCATCCCGCCGTCGGGATCGTCCTTCTTCTTCACGCCGTCCTTGATATGGACGTGGACGGTCTTATCCCCGAGGTACGCGTCGGATTCGTCGACCGATTCCCCGAGTTCGTAAGAGTGGAAGATATCCCAGATCACCGAGACCGCGTCGCTTTCGACCGCCCTCACCACCCGCATCACGTCCCGCGCGCGGGAATAGGTTCCGTGGGTCTCGAGCCAGAGGTCGGCGGGATAACGTTCCGCGACCCGCGCGATCTCTTCGACCGAACGGATGATGCCCTCTTCGTTCTCGGTCTTCCCCTCCGGCACGCGGAGCGCCGAATGACCGAGGAAGACGCGCACGCCCTTCGCCCCGATCGCCGCCGCCCGCTCGAAGACGGGAGTCAGCTTTTCGTCAAGTCCCGGACGGTAGTCGGTCAGCGCAAGCCCCATCCCGATATCCGACGCGGCGAGCCCGTTCTCTTTGAGCGCCGCGACCAGTTCGGGGAGCTCCGCGTCGGAGAGCCCGAAGGGACGGTCCTCGCGGTCAAGCCGGATCTCGACCGCCTTCATACCGGCGTCGGCTCCGACCGACAACACTTCCCGCCACGGAAGATCCGGACAGGCGATGGTACTGAATCCGAGGGTCGTTTTCATCTTATCCACCTTACATTTTGGTCATTCTGGACGAGACGTCGCGGGAGATCTCCAGCGGCAGATCGGTCTCTCCGTCGAAGAAGCGGACCATCTGGCGCGCCAGCTCCATCGTCCCGAATCCGCGGCGGTCCATCGTGGGTCCGCCCATGTGGGGGATGCAGTAGACGTTCGGGAGGGTGCGCAGCGGGCTGTCCGGAGCGAGGGGTTCCTGGTGGAAAACGTCGAGCATGATGCGGATGCGCCCCTTCTTCGCCTCGTCGAGCAGAGCCGCCTCCTCGATCACCGCGCCGCGCGAGGTGTTGAGCAGGAGCGCCCCGTCCTTCATTTTCGAGAGCTGCTCCGCGCCGACCAGCGCCCGGTTCTCGGCGTTCAGGGCGGAGTGGATCGAGACGATGTCGCACTCCGCGAACAGGTCGTCGAGCTCCATCATCGTGATCCCGTATTTGTTGCGGTATTCCTCGTCGGGGGCGTGGTGCGAGAAGAGACGGATGTCGCAGCGGAACGCGTGGAGCAGCGGGATCAGGTAGCGGGTGATGGTGCCGAAGCCGACAAGCCCCACCTTCGCGTCCATCAGAGAACACCACGAGCCGAAGGGATTGTAGTCGTCCTTCCATCCGCCCTCGCGGACGATCCGCACGTAGTCGGGAATGCTTCTCTGCGCCGCGAGCAGAAAGGCGATGGTGCCCTCCGCGACCGATTCGGCGTAGATCTGGTTCTCGGTCAGGACGCGTACCCCGACGTCGTAGACCGAGGCGTCGAGCAGATTGCCGACCGTTCCCCCGGTGTGCGCGATCAGTTTCAGGCGGGGATTGTCTCCGAGCAGCGCGGCGTCGTAGAACTCGCTGCCCCACCCGGTCATCACGGCGTCGAATTCGGGAAGAAGCGGTTTCAGGTCTTCTTTCGTCATCTTCTTCCCCGTCTCGTTCCAGACGACCTCAAAATGCTCTTCGAGGAACGCTTTGACTTCCGCCGGGAAAAACGACCGTCTCGTTCCCCCCTCCTGCATGGTGACCAGTACCCGTTTCATTGTTCCCTCCGTTCCCCCCTTTTCGGGGGATTCGTTATCGTTCAAGGATATTATAGCAATTCAAAGCCGAAAAAGCAAGCGGACAGCTGTCTTTTCGCGCACACTTTCGGGTCATTCGGCGCCGCCGCCCCAGAACTGCCCGAGCAGATGCGAGAGCGATTTGAGATCCCCGACGTATTTCAGCCCCCGCCAATGGTTGGGCATCAGACGGCGGTAGACCGGCTCGGAGAATCGGTCGTCGATCAGCACCACGACCCCGCGGTCAAGTTCGGTGCGGATGACCCGCCCCGCCGCCTGCAGCACGCGATTCATCCCGGGGTAGACGTAGGCGTACTCGCGCCCGGCTTCGAGCGTATCGTCGTAATACTCGCGGATCGCCTCGTTTTCGGGGGTCGGCTGCGGGAGCCCCACGCCGATAACGATCGCCCCGATCAGCCGCCGTCCGACCAGATCCACGCCCTCGGCGTAGATGCCGCCCATCACGGTAAACCCGACCAGCGCCCGGCGGTTGTCCTCCGCAAAGCGGTCGAGGAACGCCTGCCGTTCGCGGCGGTCCATCCGTCTGCCCTGTTTCACCGTCTCCAGCGCCGGCGCCAGTCTGCCCACTTCCTCCGCCAGCCGGTCGAGGTAGGCGAACGACGGGCAGAACACGAGGTAGTTCCCCGGCTTCGCCTTGACCGTGGTCAGCACCGCCCGCGCGACGGCTTTCAGGGTGTCCTCGCGCTCCGAATAGCGGGTGCCTATCCGGTCGAGGACGGCGACACAGAGCTGCGAGGGATCGAAGGGCGAGGGCAGATCGAGTTCGTCGTCGGTCGGTCTTCCCCCGAGTACGGTGCGGTAGTACGCCGTCGGGGTCATGGTCGCGGAGAAGAAGACGGCGGATCTGCCGAGGGCGAGCCGCGAAGAGACGGTCTCCGACGGATCGAGGCAGAGCGCCCGGTAGGTCAGCGCGTCGCCGTGCAGGGTAACGAACGAAACGAAGCGCGCCGAATACCGCGAGAGTTTCGCTGCGGCTTCGGCAAGGTCGTACTCCGCGTCGCGCAGCCCCGAAAGGATATCGGGGGGCAGTTTTCTTTCCTCCAAAACGGAAAGGCAGACGTCGGAGAGATCCGCGAGCGCGTCGGGCAGCCCCTTGGGGATATCCCGCTGCCGGTAGAATCCGCGCTTGATCCCCTCCCCGTCGGTCTCGACCGAATCGGCGACCGGCGGCATAAGGATCTTGCGCAGGGTCGAAACGGTTCCGTCAAGCGCGGCTTTCAGACGGGGGTTTTGCTCCGCCGCCGGGCGGAACGCGTCGAAAAAGGTCAGGGGCAGATCAAGGGAATACAGTTCCCGCGCCCGGTCGATCAGGTTGTGCGCCTCGTCGCAGAGGAAGCACCATTCGCCCTTTTCGGAGAAGAAGCGTCGGATCGCGACGCGGGGATGGAACAGGTAGTTGTAGTCGCAGATCACGATATCGGCAAACTCCGCGTAGCGGAGCGCGAGCTCGTAGGGGCAGACCTTGTGTTTTGCCCCCGCCTCGCGAAGGAGGGTCAGGTCGACGGTGGTTTTCCCCGAAGCGAGCAGTTCCCGCGCCGCCTCGTCCTCCCTTGCCGGAGCGGAGCGCGACAAAGGACAGCGTTCGCCCCCGATCTCGCGGCAGATCTCGTTGTGCGGACAGATCCGTTCTTTGGCGGAGAGGAGCAGAACGCGCAGCTCGGCGCCGGCTTTGGCGAGTCGTTCCGCCGCGTCGACCGCAGCGAGCGCCGCCGTGTTCTTCGGCGTGAGGTAGAAGATCTTTTCGCAAAAGCCCTCGCCCATCGCGCGGACGGCGGGAAACAGAACCGACGCGGTCTTGCCGATGCCGGTCGGGGCGCAGGCGTAGAGCGAGTAGCCGCCCCGGATCGCCTTGTACGCCGACGAGATCAGCTCGCGCTGCCCCTCCCGGACGTTCGGATAGGGAAAGACCGCCTTCGCCATCGACGGCAGTCGCCGCTCGACCCGCTCGATCTCGTACGCCGCGTCCTGTTCCACCGACTCGAAGAGGCGGGCGTAGAAGCGGTCAAGGTCCTCCTTTTTCGGGGTCTCCGGTACCTCGCGGGTCTCGCCCGACGGGGAGAGGTACACGGTCTTGAAGCGTCCGCTCCGCGTCTTCCCCGTCCGCTCTGCCATCGCAAGAAGACAGAAACCCTCGCCGCGGGTCTGCCGGACGAGCTCGGGGTCTGGGCGCTTGGGGTCGCCCGACGTGCGGGCGAAGAGAACGAGATCGTCCCCGTCATATACGAGTTCCCCCGTGACGAGATACCGCCGTCCGTTGTATTCGTACAGATCGGAGATCGGCTCTCCCCGTCGTCCCGCCCCCCCGTCCGCGGAGTCGTCGGGGAGGGGCTTCGTCCGCCTGCGGATGCGCGCCAGCCGCACCAGCTCCGCCGCCTGCAAAACGATCGCGCCGGTCTCTTTGTCGTAGCGCATCGCGTCCCCTCCTTTCCCCGTATCCGGGCGTGGTTTGAAACTTTTTTCCGAAAAATCAAAAAAACTCTTGCTTTTTTATTTTGAGTGTGTTAGAATATACTCCGTCACGCGGAGGCATAGCTCAGTCGGTTAGAGCACTTGCTTCACATGCAAGGGGTCACAGGTTCGAGTCCTGTTGTCTCCACCACGGACTTTCCGCCGCGTCGATCGACCCATCCGGAGGCATAGCTCAGTTGGTTAGAGTACTTGCTTGACATGCAAGGGGTCACTGGTTCGAGTCCAGTTGTCTCCACCAGAACGGCACTCGTTTCAGGGTGCCGTTTTCTTCTTTTGATCCGAGAAAGGAGGCTTTTTTCTTGAACGAAACGAAAAAGTATTCCCCGATCGGCTCGCTGATTCTGGCGGCGGGTTCGATGATCTGGGGCTTTGCGTTCACGGCGCAGAAAGCCGCGAGCGAAACGCTCTCCCCCTTCTCGGTCAACGTCGTCCGCTTCTATATCGGGGCGATCGCCCTGTATCTCTTCACGCTCGCGCGCGACGGGTTCCGCAAAAAAAGGGACCCCGCGTACCGTCCCGCCCCCTTTACCCGCACCGATCTTACAGCGGGCGGGGTCTGCGGCGTTCTGCTCTTCGTCGCCACGACCTTCCAGCAGTTCTCGCTCGACGAGGGCGACGCCGGGATCTGCGCCGCGATCACCGCGCTCTATATCGTGTTCGTTCCGCTGTTCGGGGCGGTCCTGTTCCGCAAAAAGATCGGCTTGTTCGTCGTGCTCGGGGTCGGGGTCGCGCTGCTCGGCGCGTATTCGCTCTCGGTCCTCGGCGGGCTGCCCGAAGCGGACGGGGTCGGCTCTCTCTCCGACCTGTTCTCGCTCGTGCGGTCGGCGGAGTTCTCGGTCGGGCGCCCCGCGCTCTTCGCCCTGCTCTGTTCGGTCGTCTTTTCGTTCCAGATCCTCTCGATCGACCGCTTCGCTCCGCGGGTCGACGGGATCCGGCTCTCGATGATGCAGTTTATCGTTTCGGGGACGCTCGGGCTTCCCTTCCTTTTCGCTCTGGAACGCCCGACCCTCTCCGATATCCTCGCGGCGATCCTCCCGCTTCTCTTCCTCGGGATCCTGTCCTGCGGCGTCGCCTACACCTTCCAGATCGTCGGACAGGCGATGACCCCGCCCGCCGTCGCCGCCGTCGTGATGTCGCTCGAATCGGTGTTCGGCGCGCTCGGCGGGATCTGGTTCCTCGGGGAAAGAATGAACGCGCCCGAGATACTCGGATGCGCGCTC
>JAGCYR010000123.1 GCA_017960705.1 Clostridia bacterium
ATCCTCGTCGTTGCCGGTACCGACGGCCCTCTGCAGCAGACCCGCGAGCACGTTCTGCTCGCCCGTCAGGTCGGCGTTCCCGCGATCGTCGTCTTCATGAACAAGACCGATATCGTTGACGACCCCGAGCTTCTCGACCTCGTTGAGATGGAGATCCGCGATCTTCTGAACGAGTACGACTTCCCGGGCGACGACATTCCGATCATCCGCGGCTCCGCCCGTGAGGCGCTCGAGTCCCCGTCGAAGGATCCTTCCGCTCCCGAGTACGCCTGCATCAAGGAACTGATGGACGCCGTCGACAACTATATCCCGACCCCTGACCGTAAGGCTGACCTGCCGTTCCTGATGCCCGTCGAGGACGTCTTCTCGATCTCCGGCCGCGGCACCGTCGCTACCGGTCGTGTCGAGCGCGGCACGCTGAAGATGAACGACACCGTCGAGATCGTCGGTCTCTCCGATGAGAAGAGAAGCACCGTCGTCACCGGTATCGAGATGTTCCACAAGCTCATGGACGCTGCCGAGGCGGGCGACAACATCGGCGCTCTGCTCCGCGGTATCCAGAAGAACGAGATCGAGCGCGGCCAGGTCCTCTGCAAACCCGGCACGATCCATCCGCACACCATCTTTGTCGGCCAGGTCTACGTTCTGACCGAGAAAGAAGGCGGCCGTCAGAAGCCCTTCTTCTCCGGCTACAGACCTCAGTTCTACTTCCGTACCACCGACGTTACCGGCTCGATCAAGCTCCCCGAGGGCGTTGATATGTGCCGTCCCGGTGATAACGTCGACATGACCGTCGAACTGATCACCCCGATCGCTATCGAGAAGGGACTCCGTTTCGCTATCCGTGAGGGCGGCAGAACGGTCGGTTCCGGCGTCGTTGCCGACATCAAGGAGTAATCGACTCCGCCACACACAAATACGGGCGACCGTAATACGGGGCTGACGTATTTTGAGGCAGAATCCTCGCTCTCGCTCCGAAGGCGTATATACATACGCCGAGAGGGCGAGAACGGGGATAGGAAAGCACTTTTAAATAGAAAAAGAAAAAAACCGAAGGTTTTTATCCTCTTTCATCAAGTGAAAACCGACCAATCCGTTTTCATTCTTTTTCCGTGCTTTCCGATCTGTCCAAAATAAGGCGCCCCGAGTCAAGAATCTTTGGGGTTTGGTGTAATTCCATACCGGCAGTTATAGTCTGCGAACGGGGAGCGATCCCCGCCGAGTCAGGTGAGATTCCTGCACCGACGGTTAAAGTCCGGATGATAAAAGATTCGGCAAGAGTAACCCCTGAGGTACGTTTACTTTGGGGGTTTTTCTATTTTTCAGGGCAAAATCCACTTCTTCGCCCGAAAGTATCCTGCCGAACCGTATGACCTGCACAGCAGGAGAAAGGCGAAAAAACAATGGCAAAGAACCAAGACGAATACCAAATCGTGGAGGAGGGCGACGTTACCGCCCCCGCCTATATCGAACCCATCGACGACGCGCCGGTCGGACTCGGCGACGCGCCCGTCAAGCGGCGCAGATCGAGTTCCGACGTCCGCCTTCGCAAGACCATCGCCGCGGCGTTGTTCTCCGCGATCGCGTACCTCTGCGTGTTCGTGATCCATATCAAGGTCGCGGGCTTTCTCACCTTCGACTTCAAGGACGCCGTGATGGCGGTCGGCTCGCTCTGGCTGGGTCCCGTCGCCGGGGTGCTTATGGCGGCGGTCGTCGCGTTCTTCGAGTTCATTTCGGTCAGTTCGACCGGCCCCTACGGGCTGCTCATGAACTTCGCTTCGAGCGCGAGTTTCATCCTTCCCGCCGCGATCCTCTTCCGTCTCCGCCGCACCCGCCGCAGCGCGATGATCGGGCTTGGGATCTCGGTGGTGTTTATGCTGGCGGTGATGATGCCGCTCAATATCCTGATCGACCCGCTCTACCTGCACGTCTCGCGGGAAACCGTCCTCAAACTGATCCCGCCGACGCTGCTCCCATTCAACCTGGTCAAGGGCGTTCTCAACGCGGCTCTCGCGGCGTTGCTCTTCCAGCCGGTCAGACGGGCGCTCCACAGCGTGGAGATCCTGCCCCCCGACGAGGAACCCCGCCGGCTCCCCGCCTGGGTGCTTCCGGTCGGAGCAGGCGTGATCGCGATCGCCGCCGCGCTCGTTTTCTTCCTCGTCCTCGACGGAAAGTTCCAGTTCATCCGTTAAAACCGTCATCCCCCTCCACGCGGAGGGGGATTGATTTTTTGTTGCACGGAATTGCCGAATCGTCCTCGTTCGCTTTACAAAACTGCGCTTATATGCTATAATTATTCTGTTATAGTACGTTCACCCGACCGGATATGCCGGAAGGGAAAAGAAAAGGAGACGGTGACCCGATATGAAACGCGGTACGATCAGAAGAGCGGTCCTTTGTCTGCTTCTCGTTTTGACGACGGTCTTTCTCGCCTCTTGCGGGCTGGTATCGGTGGAAACGACGGCGGGGAATACCGACGCCAAAAAAACGACCGGGACGACCGCGACCGAACCCGACAAGACCGTGATCCCCGATTGGACGACCGACGGAGAGACCTATCCCGATACAGGCGTCAAGTGTTATTTTGAAGTGAAAGAGACCGGCGCTTCGTCCCGCCCGGGCGTCACCTACGCCTATCTTGCGGACGGCAAGGCGGCGGCCAACGGGACGACCTATCCGCAATACACTTTCATTCATGTCGAAACCGGCGAGTCCGAGTTCGTTACCTTCGTCGGCTGGTCGGTCGGCAAACCTCTGCGCGAGGGCGAAGAGCCGATTTCGACCGAACTTGGCTACTCGTTCCGGCTTACCGAAACGACCTATCTGTACGCCAATTTCAAGGAGACCTACCCCGCAAAGACAACGATGGTCTACCACCTGAACGGCGGCACGGCAAACGGAGAGGACGTCGTGACCGATACCGTCGACACCTCGTTCTTCACCGCCCCGAACACCCGTTACGACGACGGCAGCTTCACCCGCGAGGGCTACGTACTGCTCGAATACAACACCGAACCCGACGGAACGGGCGACGCCTACTCTCCCGGGAGCAAAGCGAACGCCGTGAACGGCAGTATCGACCTCTACTGTATCTGGGCGGAGGCGTCGACCGGATTCTCGACGGCGACCGACAGCTACAAGGTCAGTTGGAAAGAGACCTATTCCGGCGTGGCGATCACGGGCTGGTCGGGCGACGATGAAACGCTGGTCATTCCCGAAACCATCGACGGCAAGAACGTCGTTTCGATTAAGGCGGGCGCCATCACGAACAAGAGTTTCACCACCCTCGTCCTGCCGCGAACCCTCCGCGTGATCGAGGACGGCGCGTTTGTGGGCTGTTCCTCTCTCAAAACGCTCTATATGGGCGACGGCATCCTCTCGATCTCGAACGACGCCTTCGACGAGGCGACCTATGCGAACTGGTCGGAGTTCCGGCTGTCCGCGACGACAGCGCCCCGCTACGCGGCGAGTTACGACGGCGGCTATCGCGTCAAGTGGGATCGGCTGATGCGCGGGGTCGCGTCGGGAAAGAAAATGATCGTTTTCGTCTCGGGTTCCTCGTCGCTGCACGGGATCTCGACCGAATACCTCGAAAAACTCCTTGACGAAGAGTATTTCGTCGTCGAGTACGGCACCATTCGCACGACCAACAACATGGTCTACATGGAGGCGATCGCCAACTTCGTCGGGGAGGGCGATATCGTCGTCTACGCCCCCGAGAACTCGATCTATCAGTTCGGCTGTCCGACCCTGACCTGGAAACTCTTCCGCGACCTCGAATCCAGCCAGAACGTCTGGCGCTATATCGACGTCCGGAACTACGACAACCTCTTCGGCGCGTTTGCGGAGTATCAGTCCGATCGTTGGTCGAAATCCAAGGGCTCCTATTCCGATCATCATTCCTCTTTCGACCGGAACGGCGATTTCCAGAACGCCGAGCACAAGGGCTACTGTCTGGGGTACGGTTCGACCAACCACGGCTACTTTACCGTCACCCTGAACGACAAGGTCAACTCGATCACGACGAAAACCAGCGAGATCTCGCTTGACAATCCCACGCAATGGATCGACATCGGGACCTACGCGTCCGACGTCCGCCGCATCCTCGGCAAGGTGACCGACGCCGGGGCGACGGTCTACTTCGGGTTCTGTCCCGTCACCGAGAACGCCCTGACCGCAAACGCGAGGACCCCCGCGCAGCAGGCGGCGTTCGATAATCTGATTGCGGAGACTTTCGGTTTTGAACTGCTCGGCTCCTGTTCCGACCACCTCTACGACTGGATCTACATGTATAAAGGGGACGACGGCTCCGACTTCCACTTGAACGACTACGGCAGGGCGATCAACACCTACACGATGTACACGCACCTGTGCCGAAAACTCGGCTTGACGGCGAAGGCGATGCAGGACTACAAGCAACTCGGTCTGACACAGATCGGCGAGTCGAGAGAAAGAAAGACCGACTACGCCGGATGCCTCTTTGAGTTCGATTAACGGAAAGGAGCGAAACGCAGATGTCCTTTGTGACTTGGCTGAAACAATCCCCGTTCTCGACCCCGTGGTTCGACGCGATCCTGTTCGGCGTGCTTCTCTTTGAGGTTCTGCCGTTCTTTCTCCGCGCCCGCGCCGCACGGTACGGGTTTACCGCGGCGTCGCTTCTCTGTCAACTCGGGCTGCTGATCTCCTGTCTGTTCCTCGGGGCGCCTCTGACCGATACGCTGATCGTTCTGACGGCGGCAGCCCTTATCTCCGCCTGCGCGTCGCTTCTCGAATACCGCCTGTTCGACAGGGAAGAGACGATAGCGGAATGCAAAGTCAAGGCGGAGGAAGCCGCAAAGATCGCCGAGGAACGCGCCGTAGAGTTCGTTCTTCCGATCGCCAAATCCGCCGAACCCCCCGCCAAAGACACGACCGAAGGGGGGGATAACGCACAATGACGTTCAACTCCATTCCTTTTCTGATCTTCTATCCCTGCGTTCTGCTCGGCTATTTCGGCACGCGGCTTCTCCCCGAAAAGATCGGCAGTCAGGCGCGCTGGATCTTCCTGCTCCTCGCCAGCTATTTCTTCTATATGTACTCCCAGCCGGCTTTGATCGTGCTGATCTTGTTTACGACCTTGGTCTCCTGGGTCTCGTCGCTCGTGATCGAGAAACTCGACGGAAAGATCTCGTCCGGGTCGCTGTCAGAGAAAGAGATCGCCCGCGCCAAACGCCGGAAGAAATGGTGCCTCGCCCTGACCCTGATCTCGTCGCTCGGCGTGCTGTTCTTCTTCAAGTATTTCATCTTCATCTGCGAGAGCGTGTTCGGGATCGTCGGGTTCTTCACGGGTCAGGCGTACAGGATCAACCTGAATCTGATCCTCCCGGTCGGCATCTCGTTCTACACCTTCCAGACGCTCTCCTACGCGATCGACGTCTACCGCGGCAAGATCCGGACCGAGCGGCACTTCGGCTACTACGCCCTGTTCGTCTCCTTCTTCCCGCAGCTGGTCGCGGGTCCGATCGAGCGCCCCGCCAACCTGCTGCCGCAGCTCCGCACCCGTCTCCCCGTCACGCGGGAGGACGTAGGCTACGGGCTTCGGAAGATGATGCTCGGCTTCTTCAAGAAGATCGCGATCGCCGACCTGATCTCGGTCTACGTCAACTCGATCTACAACAACCTCGACGGCTTCGAGACGGTCCCCGCCCTCGGGGTGGTCATCGCGACCCTGCTCTTCGCCGTGCAGATCTACTGCGATTTCTCGGGCTACTCGGATATCGCGATCGGCTGCGCCCGGATCATGGGCATCCGGCTGATGAAGAACTTTGACCGTCCCTATACCGCGAAGACCGTCCGCGAGTTCTGGGGGCGCTGGCACCTGTCGCTCTCGACCTGGTTCCGCGACTACCTCTACATCCCCCTCGGCGGCAGCCGGTGCGCCAAATGGCGGCATTTACTCAACGTCGCGATCGTCTTCCTCGTTTCGGGGCTCTGGCACGGCGCGGCGTGGACCTTCGTGATCTGGGGCGCTCTGCACGCGGTCTACCAGATCGTCGGGATCCTCACCCTGCCGCTCCGCAACCGACTCTTGACCAAACTGAAGCTTTCTCCCGACGGGCGGCTGATCCGCTGCGTCCGCACCTTCAACACCTTCCTGCTGGTTGATTTCGCGTGGCTCTTCTTCCGCGCCAATTCGACCTCGGACTTCGGGAAGCTCCTGTCCGCCCTGTTCTCGGGCGCAAGCTGGCGCGTCCCGATCCAAAGCGTCCTCTCGTCGATGCAGCTGACCGTTCCGGCGATCCTTCTGCTGGTTCTGTCGCTTGCGCTGCTCCTGCTCGTCGACCGTCTGGTGCTGCATCACGACGAACCGTCGGGCAGCGGGGCTATGGTCCGGCGCGGCGCGTTTATTTGCGTGACCTGGATCGTCATCTTCGCCTGGACGTATTTGATGGCAAACGACCTGACCTCCACCTTCATCTATTTCCAGTTCTGACGGGGTGGTTATGAAAAAAGCAGGAAAATCGGTCGTTTTTCCGCTCTCGATCGTTCTTGCGGTCGTCCTTCTCTTCACCCCGTTCGCCGTCCTTTCGGGCGTTATTTTCGGGGGCGAGAAGGTCTATCGGAACACCTTCTACGCGGAGCTTGACGACAAGTACGATGCGCTCTATTCCGCAGAGGGGGAAAAGATCGTTCTGATCGGCGGCTCGTCGGTCGCGTTCGGCTACAACAGCAAAACGCTCGCGGACCTCTTCGACCGACCCGTTATCAACTTCGGGCTCTACGCCGAACTCGGCACCAAACTGATGCTCGATCTTGCCGAGGATGCGATAGTGGAGGGCGATATCGTCCTGATCGCCCCCGAACTCGATCCGCAGACCCTGTCGCTTTATTTCAGCGGCGGGGCGGCTCTCCGCGCGCTCGAAGAAAAGCCCTCGATGATCCGCGGGATCCGGCGCGAGAACTACGCCTCGCTCTGGGGCGCGCTCTGGTCGTTCGCGGGCGAGAAGATCGGGTACGTAAAGAACGGCGCGCCCGACCCCGCAGGCGTCTACAACAGCCGGAACTTCAACGAATACGGCGACGTCGTTTACACGATAACCGAAACCGGCGACGGCGGCGAGCCGATCGAGGTCGACGGACGGAAAGAGAAGAACGTGATGAGCGGCTTCTTCGATTCCTCGACCCCCGTGACCCCCGACGCGTCGATCGTCTCGGAGGATTTTCTCGACTATCTAAACGCTTTTATCGACAGGATCACGAAGCGCGGGGCGACCGCTTATTTCGTCTTTTGCCCGATCAACGCGATGGCGCTGACCCTGCAAAGCGAGAACGGGGAAGAGATCCCGGCGGGACTTGACGCGCTGACCCTCGAGACCGGGGAGACCAAGGCGAGCGTCACCGGCGTCAGGCTCCCGGACGAGCTCGCCGAGCGTTGCGCGGATTTCGCGGCGTATCTCTCCGACGAGCTGCACTGTGAGATCCTCGGCTCGACCGCCGATTTCGTCTACGCCCCGAACTACTTCTTCGACACCAATTTTCACCTGAACACCCGCGGGGCGACCCTCCACACCGCGAAGGTCGGCAATCTCCTCTACGGGGCGCTGTACGAGACCGACGAGAAGCCGCTTGCAGAGAGCAAATATCTGCCCGCGATCGAGATCCCGCTCGCCGATATGGAGACGGTCTACGACGTCGGCGATCTGCGCTATCTTCTGACCCTCGACGACGCGTTTGCCGTCGTCGGCGTGACCGAAACGGGCAAAACCAAGGAAACGGTCGTCCTGCCGACCGAGATCACCGTTTTTGATTCCAAACTCGGCTTTGAGATCACCCGTCCCGTCTCCGCGATCGCGACCAGGGCGTTTGCCGGAACCACGCGGCTCGGAACCGTCGTGATCGGGGATCAAAGCCGGATGAAGGAGATCGGCACCCGCGCGTTCGCCGATTCGTCGGTCTTTGAGATCTACCTGTTTTGCCCCGTCGAGGGGTTCCTCGCGGGCAAGGATATGCTCGGCGGCGCCGTCGACGGCTTCAAGATCCGGGTCGGGCGCGACCTCGGCTACGAGACCGACTACAGCTGGGGCGAGATCAACGTCGAGGGGCAGCCCAAGACGCTCGAAGTCACCGATAAGACCTTCGCCGATTTCGCCGACTGACCGCATTTGCCCCCGCATACGCGCACAAACTATGAATAATTTGTAAACATTCCGCCGGAGTCATTGACTTTCCGGCGGGATCGTTTTATGATGATACCGCTTGAAAATGAGAGTGACTCTCAATTTGGAGAGCGGAAGGAGGGGCGAAATGGAGGGATATCATACCGACCAGAAGGATCGGCTGCTCGACTTTCTCGGACAGAACACGACCCGCCAGTTCAAAATGGAAGAGATCGTCTCCGCGCTCGACGGCAAGGTCGGGAAGAGCACGGTCTACCGCCTGATGCGCTCGCTCGTCGAGGAGGGGCGCGTGCGCCGCTTCGAGCTCGGACGGGCCATCTACTATCAGTACCTCTCAGGCGCGTCGTGCGACTCGCATCTGCACCTCAAATGCACGGTCTGCGGACGGATGCAGCACCTCGACTGTTCGGTCTCGACCTTTCTGCGCCGTCAGATCCTCGCGACCAACCGCTTTCAGCTCGACGACCGCCTGACCCTGCTCTTCGGTCTCTGCGCCGACTGCCGCGAAAAATCGCCCGAAATCTCCGAAAGGAAATCCCATGCTTGACGTCATACTCGATACGTTAAAGGACTTCGGGACCGTTCTCCCGTTCCTTTTCTTGACCTACCTGTTTATGGAGTGGCTCGAATCGAGAGCCGGGGCGGGCAGCCGCCGTCTCCTCTCGGGCGCGGGGCGACTTTCTCCCGTCGTCGGGGGTCTTCTCGGCGCGATCCCCCAATGCGGCTTTTCCGCCGCCGCCGCGGGTCTGTACGCCGGGCGGGTGCTCTCGCTCGGTACGCTCTACGCCGTGTTCCTCTCGACCTCGGACGAGATGCTCCCGATCCTGATCTCCGAACGCGCTTCGCCGATCCTGATCCTGAAGATCCTTGCGGTCAAGGTCGTCTGCGGCGTTGTGCTCGGTATGCTGACCGACCTCGTTCTCACGCCGTTCCTGCGTAAAAAAGAGACCGCGCCCGCAGCGCCGGAAAACGGGGAAGACCCCGCGACGCCCTGTCCCTGCGGCTGCGAGAACTGCTCCGAAAAGCGCGGCTGGAAAAAGATCCTCTATTCGGCTTTTCTCCACACGCTGAAGATCGCCGCCTATCTCCTCGTGATCGTCTTCGCGCTGAATACCGTCGTGCATTTCGTCGGGGAAGAGCGGCTGTCCGATCTTCTGACCTCGGTCCCGGTGCTCCCGCAGGCTGCGGCGGCTCTCGTCGGGCTGATCCCGAACTGCGCCGCCTCGGTCACGGTTACCGAACTGTTTTTGAAGGGGGCGCTCTCTGCGGGCTCGATGCTCGCGGGGCTGCTCTCGGGCGCGGGGATCGGCACGCTGATCCTCTACCGCGTGAACCGTCCGATCCGGCAAAACGTCGCGATCGTCGCCGTCCTCTGGGCGATGGGGTTCCTCGTGGGGCTCCTCTTCGACCTCACGGGACTCTCGACCGTCCTTTTCTGACTCCCTCAAAACGAAAACCGCGCCCGTGCGGGCGTCGGTTTTCGTTCGGTTGATCCCGCCGTATCATATTTTTCAAAAAAAGCAAGTAATTCCACTCGGTTTTTGTTCCTCTTTCCCCATTTTGCTCCCTTGAAAAGATTTTTCGGCTTTTCTATGGACAAATCGCGCGGGTTTTGCTATAATACGTTTTTAGAACGCGGTTTCCCGCAAGGGGCGTAAGGAGAACGATATGAAGAAAAACGTGGTCGTGATCGGATACGGAGGACAGGGCGGCTGGCACGCCGATCACGCGCTGAAGAGCGACGTCGTCGCGCTGCGCGGCGTGTACGATATCAAGGAGGAGCGCAACGAACTCGCCAAGACCCGCGGGATCAAGGTCTACGCTTCGCTTGACGAGATCTGCGCCGACAAGGACGCGGATATCTGCGTCGTCGCTACCCCGAACGACGTGCACGAGGATATCGTGGTGCGCCTCTTGAAAAGCGGTCACAACGTCGTCTGCGAGAAGCCGGTGGCGCTCTCGGTCGAGTCGTTCGACAGAATGACGGCTGCCGCCAAAGAGTCGGGCAAGCTCTTCACCGTTCACCAGAACCGCCGCTGGGACGTCGACTTCCTTGCGATCAAGGAGATCGCCGATTCCGGCAAGATCGGCGCGCCGATCAATATCGAATCGCGCATCCACGGCTCCCGCGGCATTCCGAGCGACTGGCGCTGCCACAAGCAGTACGGCGGCGGGATGATCCTCGACTGGGGCGTGCACCTGATCGACCAGATCCTGCAGATCGTCCCCCAAAAGATCGGGAAGATCTATTGCGAGACCACTCATATCACCACCGACGAGGTCGACGATGGCTTCAAACTGATGTTGACCTTTGAAAACGGCGTCCGTTCGCTTATCGAGGTCGGCACCTACAACTTCCTCGCTCTGCCGCGCTTCTATCTGCAGGCGAAGAAGGGAACCGCCCTCATCACCGACTGGCGGCAGAACGCCCGCGTCGCGTACTGCAAGGCGTGGAACGAAGCCGACGTCCTCCCGGTGCAGACCGCGGCGGGCATCACCAAGCCCATGGCGCCCCGCGACTCGATCACCCTCGACGAGTACGATTGGACCCGTCCCGCGTCGGACGTCCACGACTTCTACCGCAACCTCGTCGCCGCGATCGACGCCAAAGCCGAGCCCATCGTCAAACTCCCCGAGGTGCGCCGCGTCCTTTGCGTGATGGAAGAGGCGTTCAACTCCGCCGCCTCCGGCACCGCGATCTCGGTTTCCATCTGACGCCGTTTGCGGCGTCAACGCCGCGATTAGCGGCAATTCACGCGGGCTTGCCCGCAATTCATGCGACCAAAGGGAGCAATTCACGACGGCGCAGCCTTCAATTCATCCTTCGGTCCCTCATCTCGGGCAATTAGCTCAGTTGGTTAGAGCTACCGGCTCATAACCGGTTGGTCCTGGGTTCGAGTCCCCGATTGCCCACCAACACCCCTGCCGCCGCCCCTTGCGGGCGACGGCAGGGGTGTTGGCGTTCACTCGTTGGAACTCGAACCCACTCTTTTTCGCGCTCCCCTCGTCCCGCGCGAAAAAGATTAAGCTCCCGCCATCCACGGGAGCTTTGTTTTTACTGCTCTCGGGCGGGAGCATGGGTTAGCGACCCCAAAACTCTCCGATGGATAGTTTTGGGAAAGCGGTGTCGCCCAAAGAACCCGTTTGAAGGCGCGAGCTTGCGAGCAACACGCAAACGGGACTCGACGGCGACGGGGCAAGGCGCCGCCCGCGGCGCGTCGAGTCCCCGCCCATCGGATACTTCATTCCACCGCGTCCAAAAACGGACTTGCCAAACCCGCTTTTATCTGCTATAATAAGATCAACTCTTTTCAGGAGATCGTTTTTATGTGCAAGCGCAGTTTCTTATCCATCCTTCTTATCCTTTGTATGCTGTTGTCGGTCTTCGCTCTCGCGGCGTGCGAGAAGAGCGGGGAAGCCGACGCGACCGTCCCCGAGACCGAACCCGAGACGACCGTCCCCGAGACGACCGCGGAGGAAACGACCGCGGCGACCACCGCGCGCCCCGCGCCGGAACCGAACGCATACTATTCTTTCTCTGAGAATCAGGAGTATATCAAGTTCCTCGGCAGGACCCGTTATTACAAGAACGCCGTCGTCGTCGACTGGTCGGCGGCGGGGCTTGCATTCGAGTACGAGGGATCCGGCGATCTCAGACTGTACGTCGAGTTCAGCGGGGATCACAACGCCGTACTCGAGATCGACGTGGACGGGAAGGTCAGCACCGTGACCGTCAATGAATCCGGATCTTTCCGCCTCGCGTCGGGGCTTGAACAGGGCGCGCATCACGTCACGATCCGCCGCCGGACCATGGTGGAGGACAAGGCGAAAGGGATCCTGCTCGAGCTTCAGGGCGTCAGAATGACGGGCTATTTCCTTGACAGACCCGCGGACAACAAATACAAGGTCGCCTTTATCGGGGACAGCATCACTTGCGGCGTCGGGCTGACGGGGACCAACGGGCTGCTCACCTACGCGGTCGATCTCTGCACCCGCGAGGGCTTTGACTACGATATCTGTTCCGTTTCGGGCATCGGCGTCTCCCACAGCACCTCCAAGCACGGCGGCACCGCGAACACGATGACCAAATACTATCCGTACTTCAACTACTACCGCAGCGAAACGGTCCGCTATTACCCTGACCGGCAAGCGGATCTCGTCATCGTCAACCTGAACACCAACGACAACAACACGGGCGCGACGGAAGCGGCGTACAAAGAGGACCTCAAAACGCTGATCTCCGAGATCCGCGCGGCGCACGGAAACGACGTGCCGATCGTCTGGGTCGTCGGGATGATGATCTCGCCGAGCGCGAACGTCAACGGATGGCTGAACTCCGTTTTCGCGGAACTCGGCGGCGAGAGCGCCGGACTCTACAAGGTCACGGTGGAGACCAATACCGCGGGCGGTTCCGGACACCCGAATCAGGCGTCGCACCTCGCGGTCTCGCAGGCGTTAAGTACCTATATCCGCGCGAAGAACCTGCTCGATCTCCCTCCCGTTACCGAATAAATCACGCCGCGCCCCGCGCGGCATATCGCCCGGCTCCTTTTAACCAAAACAACGCCGCCCCGCAGTTCGCGGAGCGGCGTTGCTTTTTTTGTATTTATTTTTCGATCAGATTGTTCTTGATGTACTCGGCGCTCATCTTGACCGATTCCAGCGGGTTGCCGGTCGAGTAGAACTCGTCCTCGACGACGAAGTACTTGACCCCGCACCGCTCGGCGGTCTCGATGATGCCCTTGTAGTTCATATTGCCGTAGCCGACCTCGATCCGCTGCGGACCGTAGTAGGGTTCGCCGTCGATCTCGCCGTAATAATAGTTCGCCTGCACGTCCTTGACGTGGAGGATATTGATCCGCCCCGCCATCTCTTCGATCAGCGCGCGGACGTCCATCCCCGCGATCTGCGCCCAGCCGGCGTCGAGGTTGAACTTGACCGCCTCGGGATCGAGTTCGTCGAGCAGATGCCGGTAGCGGGTCTTGCCCTCGTAGATCTTGAATTGGTTTGAGAACTCGCCCGTGTGGTTGTGGTAGGAGAGAACGAATCCTTCCTTATGGTAGATCGCGGCGAGATCGTTGAAGGTCTTGATGAAGGCGCGGAGTTCCTCGAGCGTTTTCGCGCCGTAGCCGCCGACCCCGATCTCATCGGTTCCGAGCGCCCGGTGGTAGGCGATCGTTCCCTTGATATCGTTCTTGATGCGCTCCCATTTGTAATGCGTTCCGACGATCTTTACCCCGGCGTCGTCGGCGTATTTCCGAAACTCGGCGGGATCGACGAAATCGTACGCCCCGGCGGTCTGCGCCTGCGTGTAGCCGTAGCCGGCGATGGTCTTGAACGCCGCGCGGGCCCTCTCCTTGTCCTGAAACTCGTCCCGGATGGACCAGAGTTGCAATCCGAATTCTTTCATTATTTTTCTCCTCTACGGACCGTTTGTCCGTCAATATTATAGACGAGAGGACGGGGATTGTCAAGCGTTTTTCCGGGGAAACCCCCGTACTTTTTCGCTTTTTCCCACGTGATGCAAAAAACGGGGCTCGCCCCGTTTTTTTTCATGGGAAAGGGAAGTCAGTATTTCTTGGATTTCAGGGCGCGTTCGGTCTCCTTGATCGACTCGATGGCTTTGTCCGAGAGGTTGAAAATCTCAACGAGCCGCCCCTCGGGCGGCGTTCTTTTATAAAATGAAAAAAGCGCAAAAGAAAAAGAAGAGCGAATTGAAAAAATGTTTCGCTAATGTTGCTTTTTTTGCAAAAGATTTCTTAAGCCGTTGAAATAATTTTTCGCAAGTGATAAACTAAAATCAGCAAAAACTTTTTAGATAAACCATCCAAAATCATCTAAAGGAGGAGAACCCCATGAAAAAACTCGCGCTTTTCCTTTCGCTGATCCTGTGCCTCGCCCTCGTGTTCGCGTTCGCGTCCTGCGGTAAGAAGACGCCCGCCGCGACGACGGGCGAAGAGACGCAGGCGACGCCGACGGGCGCCGCGACGACCGCCGCCGATACGACGGGGACGGAACCGACCGCGCACATCCACGTCCCGAACGAGGAGTACACGGTCGACAAGCAGGCGACCTGCACGACCGACGGCTCGAAGTCCAAGCACTGCTCGGGCTGCGGTGAGGCGATCGCCGAAACCGTCGTCCCGATCCCTGCGACGGGACACACTCCTGCGACCGAATACACGATCGACACGCCGGCAACCTGCACGACCGACGGCTCGATGTCGTATCATTGCACGGTCTGCAGCGCAATTATCGAGAGCACCGTCGAGGCGATCCAGGCGACGGGGCATACGCCCGCGACCGTCTATACGGTCGACGTTCCGGCGACCTGCAGCGGCGCCGGCTCGCAATCCTACCATTGTACCGTCTGCAACGCGAGCATTGAAAACACGTCGGTTCCGATCCCGAGTGATCCGAACGCGCACGTTCCCGCTTGGGCGGACGAAAAGATCCCCACGCTGCTTGACGAGAGCGGTTATCGCGACGGCGAGTGTTCGCTCTGCCACACGCCGCTCCACGAGGATCTGACGTGGGAACCCGAGATCTTCAATTCCAAGAACCCCTCCGGTAAGTATTACGACGAGGCGACGGGGAACTACTCCGTCCGCGAAACCTTCGGCAACATCCGCGGCGATGAGCACTTCTTCCCGACAAGCGAAGAGAACCCGTTCGGCAACGACGTCTGGTTCGAGTATTCGCTCCTCTGGAACGAAACCCTTGCCAACGCCTTGAACGCCAGGATCTCGGTCGCCGAGGTTACCGGCTACGACGAACCAGACGGGTGCGAACTCTTCGGACTGAACGTCCGCGACGTCGCCGCAAACGACGAGTTTGCCGGACGTTTCTGCTTCAACCGTACCTACGTTTACGGCAGCGGCGCGGTCGACAAGAAGGCGGGGACCGATTGGTTCTCCAGTCTGGCGACTCCGTCGGATTGCGTTCTGGAGACCGGCAACGGTCAGCCGCGCTATCTCGGTCGGTTTGACGAGACCGTTACGGCGGATTCCTACGCTCCGATCGGCAACTACGGCTGGCACCGCATCGGCTTCCGTTACCATATCGAGGCGGACCCCAACGATCCCGACAACGCGAAAGCGCTGGCGGAACCCGGTCACAGAGCGTCCTACTACGCCTACACGGAACTCTACGTCGACGGCGTGAAGGTCTGGAAGATCGAAGAGAGCATCGTCGGTTACTGGGACGGCAACGCCTGGCAGAACAGAAGCTTCGCGCTCCGTCCGAACGACGCGGTTCCCTTCAAACTGACCGCGTCCGAGAACGTCGCGACGACCAAAGACACCTTTATGGATAAGGCGATCGAGTTCAACGGGATCTGGTACGTTGACAACGACAAACGTTCGGTCGGTATGACCTTCTACGGCGTCGCGAACTCCGAGAACGCCGTTTACATCGTGATCGACGACCCGCAGTGGACCTGCGGCGAAGGCTTCGTCCGCAACGTCGAACCGGTTGCCGACCCCGCGGCGAAGGACTTTACCCTCGCCGACGGCGTGACGGTTCCCGGCGCGATCTACTTCCAAGAGGTTGAAGTACACGTCCATACGCAGGCGGCTGATTACACCGTCGACGCGGAGGCGACCTGCTCTGCCGACGGCTCGAAGTCCTATCACTGCATCGTCTGCGGCGAGAGTATCCCCGGCACGACGGTCCCGATCCCGGCGGATCCCACCCTGCACGACGAGGTCATCGAAGTCAAGACCCCGAACCTTCTCGATCCGGACGGATACCGCAGAGGCGAGTGCACGATCTGCCATCAGACGGTGACGAACGAGGTCCTGACCTGGGAACCCGTGATCTTTGATTCCAAGAATCCCTCCGGTAACTACTATAACAGCACGACCGGTGATTACGCCGTCCGGAAGACCTTCGGGGAGATCCGCGGCAGCAAGCACTTCTACCCGACCGAAAGCGATCCAGACGGCAACGACCTCTGGTTCGAGTATTCGCTCCTCTGGAACGAAACGCTCGCGAACGCCGCAAACGCCCGGATCTCCGCCGTCGACATCGTCGGTTACGATCCCTGCGAGCTCTTCGGTCTGA
The DNA here is from genome assembly GCA_017960705.1 of Clostridia bacterium. GTDB lineage: Bacteria > Bacillota > Clostridia > Oscillospirales > CAG-272 > UBA1740. The sequence continues at coordinate 16,221 of JAGCYR010000123.1, forward strand.
ACGTCCGCGACGTCGCCGCAGACGAGGAGTTTGCCGGACGCTTCTGCTTCAACCGCACCTACGTTTACGGGAGCGGAGCGATCGACAAGAAAGAGGGGACCACCTGGTTCTCCAGCCTCGAACCCGCCTCCGATTGCGTTCTTGCGCTCGACAACGGTCAGCCGCGCTATCTCGGTCGGTTTGACGAGACCGTCACGGCGGACTCCTTCGCTCCGATCGGCAACTACGGCTGGCATCGGATCGGCATCCGCTTCCATCTGGAGAGCGATCCCACGGATACCGACCACGCGAAAGCGATGGCGGAGCCCGGCTCCAAGAGCCAGAAGGCGTCGTACTACTGCTATACCGAACTCTACGTCGACGGCGTGAAGGTCTGGAAGATCCAGGAGAGCATCTCCGGGTACTGGACCGGGACCGAGTGGACGAACCAGAGTTTCGCCCTGCGCCCCAACGACGCGGTTCCGTTCAAACTGACCGCGTCCGAGAGCGTCGCCACGACCAACAGCACGTTCAAGAACAAATCGACCGAGTACAACGGGATCTGGTACGTTGACAACGACAAACGTTCGGTCGGTATGAGTTTTGCCGGCGTCGCTTCGTCCGAGAACGCCGTTTACATCGTGATCGACGACGTCCAGTGGACCTGCGGCGACGGATTCGTCCGCAACGTCGAGCCGGTCGCGGATCCCGCCGCAAAGACCCTTACTCTCGCCGAGGGCGTGGAGGTTCCCGCCGCGATCTACTTCAAACTCGCGGACTGATCTTTCGCATCACCCCGGGGCTGTCGTGAACGGTCTTCCTCCTACCTCCGCTTTCAGCAGCCCCGGTTTCCTTTTCACCGGATAAGCCGTCCCCCGCGTCGAAAAGACAAGGGGGACGGCGAAAGTACATCAAAGGAGAAAACTGAAAATGCAAATCAAGCGTCGGAGCATATCGCTCCTTCTGATCCTTGCGATGATGACCATCGCGCTGGTTTCGCTGCTGCCTCTGACGGCTGCGGCGGATCCGGTGGGCGACAACGCCGCGGATATTCAGGACTTCAGTTATCAGACTCTTTCAAACGCCAACCAGACCGACGCGACGACCGATCTGCGCGTGATGTTCACGATCGGCTCGCTCGACTACGACGAGGTCGGCTTCGTCTTCTCGACGAGCAACTCCGCCCCGACGGCGGGCGGAGCGGGCACCTACTCGACCACCACGGTTCACTCGACGATCAACGCGGGCGGCGGCAATATCCCGGCGGGGGAGGGGCGCTTCTGGGTGGCGGTCAAACTGCACGATATCCCGCTCGCCAGTTTCGAGACCCCGATCTATATCCGTCCCTTCGTCAAGGACGGGGAGAATTATTCCTATATCGACGCGGCGACGATCACCGTCTGCGAGGCGCTGACCTACGATAAGACCGTCGCGGGCGAGAGCCAACTCTGGAATTCCAAGGCGCCGACCGAAGGACCGGTCAATTATCGGTACGACGCGGGTAAAGACACGTATTCGATCTCGAGGACGATCGCAAATATCCGCGGAACCAAGCACTTTTTCCCGACCACCGAAGACCCGACCCAAAGACAGCTGTATTTTGAGTATTCGTTCCTTTGGAACGAGACGCTTGCCAACGCGGCAAATCCGAGGATTTCCCTGGGGCTGCTCAAAACCTGTGAAATGTTCGGGCTCTACATCGCCGACGACGCCGAAGCCGGCAGATCCGCCGGCAGTTTTGACCTGTGTTCGGGTTTGATAGACTTGTGGGGACACAGTACCAGTAGCGTCTACGACGGACCGAAGGACGCGGCTTCGTTCCCGACCCTCGGCGACCGATACGGCTGGCACCGGATCGGGATACTTTTTGAAAACGAAGTGTACAGCACGCCTACGCTTCACAACACGGATCGAGCAGAGGCAGACGCTCACAAAGTTGAGTACTACGGTATGATCTACCTCTATATCGACGGCGAGTTGGTTTGGGGATGTCGGGCAAACATTCAGGGAAACTGGAGCAGCAACAAATGGAAAAACAACGACGGTTTCCGTGCAAACCGTGCCATGCCGTTCCTGGCGAACGCAAAGGGAACGACCACCGGAGAGTTTGCCGGCGCAATCGAGTATGACGGGGTACATTACGTCGATCTCGATTCGGTTCCCGTCAAGATGACGATCACCGACATCGCCGCGTCCGAAAACGCTGTCTATATCGCGCTCTCCGACGTTCATTGGGTGTGCGGCACCGCGTTCCGCCGCAACGTCAGCCCGGTAGCCGATCCCGTCGATCGCACGATCGTCCTGGACGACAAGGGCACGGCGGATCCCTCGGACGACGTCACCTGCTCGGGCAAGATCTGGTACGTATTCGACAACTGACCGAAAGGGGAGAACGAAATGAAAGAGCAAAAGAAAACCTTTGAACCCGCCGAGATCAAGCTCGTTTCGCTCGATCGGGATCTGCTGCTCAACTCCGCCGGCACGCTCGGAGAGGGCGACTGGGACAGCTTCGACTTCGGCAGCTTGTAAAAGACAAATCAAAACAATCTCCGCGACCGCCAAAACGGTCGCGGTTGTTTTATTCTAAAAGGGCAAAATACCCGGATCCGCGCGCGAAATATTTTGTACGGGAGGTCAATTGCGCGCAATTTTTTGGGCAATCGTATCTATTGTAGGCGGCTCTTTACCTATGGTAAAATAGAGTTGACCCGTAAAGAAAAGACGTACCGCCTGTGCAAAGCGATCCCACCAAGCGACGAAAAAGAAGAAAGGAAAAAAGCTATGAAGAAAACGTACCTTTCCCTCGCGCTCCTTCTGACGCTCGTCCTGTGCGTCTTCGCGTTCGCGTCCTGCGGAAAAGAGAAGACCGACGCAACGACGGCGCTCGACACGACCGCCGCCGGCACCACCGCCGCCGGGACCACCGCGCAAGCGACGACGGCGGAGGCGACCACCGCCGCGCCGACCCAGTGCGCCCACGTACCCGACGCGGAACCCACCGTCACCGAGCCCGCCACCTGCATCGACGACGGGACGCAGGCGTATTTCTGTTCGGTCTGCCACGAGATGATCCCCGGCACGACCGAAACGATCCCGGCGAAGGGGCACACCCCCGAGACCGACTACACGGTCGACGCCGACGCGACCTGCGGCGCCGACGGCTCGAAGTCCATCCACTGCGCCGTCTGTCACGAGATCATTCCCGGCACGGCGGTCAAGATCGACGCAGATCCCACCAAGCACGTCGTCACGACCTGGACCTCCGTGAAGGAGCCCCACCTGCTCGATCAGAACGGACACCGCAGCGGCGTCTGCTCGCTCTGCAGCTCCCCGGTCGAGGAGGATCTCGTCTGGGAGCCCGAGATCTTCAACTCGAAGACCTACGAGTACGCCTCCAACGGCGACCCGAACTACGGCACCGGCTCGTTCTACGTCTCGAAGAACGTGACCGAGCTTCTTGAGGAAGGGCAGCACTACTATCCGACCGAGGAACATCCCGAGGGTTACGACCTCTGGTTCGAGTATTCGCTGCTCTGGAACGAGACCCTCGCCAACTACGACGGGCGGCTCTGGGATCCCGTCCAGAAGAAGTTCGACGAGAACCAGGAATCGGTCATCGCGCTGGTCTCCTTCCGGAAGCAGGAAGGCGACCAGGGGTCCTACAAGGATCTGTATCGCCTCTATACGAACGACAACAAGTCGACCACCTGCCCCTACGCCGGGCACCTCAGCTTTGAGACCTACCGTCCGGGTATGGAACCCGCCGACAGTTGCGTCTACGACCTTGGAGCAGGGCAGACCTATAAGGGAGTGCTCGACGAGACCGTGACCGCCGCGTCGTTCCCGTCGATCGGCGAATACGGCTGGCACCGCATCGGCTTCCGCTTCCATCAGGAGGCGCTGGTCGAACACGAACAGAAGTATCCC
>JAGCYR010000124.1 GCA_017960705.1 Clostridia bacterium
CCTCGACTGGGTCCCCGCGCACTTTCCGAAGGACGAATGGGGGCTCTACGAGTTCGACGGCCATCCCCTCTACGAATACCAGGGGAAGGACCGTATGGAGTCGCGCTCCTGGGGCACACGTTTCTTCGATCTCGGGCGCGAGGAGGTCCAATCGTTTCTGATCTCGAACGCGCTCTACTGGTTCCGAGAGTTTCATATCGACGGGCTTCGCGTCGACGCCGTCGCCTCGATGCTCTATCTCGACTATGACCGATTGCCCGGCGAGTGGATCCCGAATCCCGATGGCGGGAACCGGAATCTTGAGGCGGTAGCTTTCCTGCAAAAGCTGAATTCGGTTCTGTTCGGGGAGTTTCCCGACGTTCTGATGATCGCGGAAGAGTCGACCTCGTTTGCCGGCGTGACCCATCCCGTCTCGGAGGGCGGGCTGGGCTTCAACCTCAAATGGAATATGGGCTGGGCAAACGACTTTTACGACTATCTTGCGACCGATCCCGTGTTCCGCAAGTATCACCACCACGCGCTGAATTTTCCCCTGATGTACGCGTTCGGGGAGAACTACGTCCTTCCGATCACCCACGACGAGGTGGTTCACGGGAAGAAGTCGCTGATCGGGAAAATCGCGGGCAGCTACGAGGACAAGTTCCGGCAGTTCCGCTGCGCGCTGCTTTTGCAAATGACCTACCCCGGTAAAAAGCTCTTGTTTATGGGCTGCGAATACGCGCAGTTCTCGGAGTGGGACTACAAGCGCGGGCTCGAATGGTTCATGCTCGACTATCCGATCCACCGCGAGACGCGGGAGTACGTCGCGAGCCTCAACCGTTTCTATCTCGAACGCACTGAGCTTTGGGAGGTCGATTTCGAGGGGAGCGGATTCGGATGGATCGACGCCGACAACGCCGCGGGGAACCTCGTTTCGTTCATCCGGCGCGACGCCAAAGGAAACGAGATCACGGTCGTGATATCGTTTTCCGGCTCCGAAAACACAGTTCTGCTTCCCGCGAAGCGGGGGGAGAGCCGAAAGATCCTGTTCGAGGCGTGCGGGACCGGTGAGGAAAGACCGCCGCTTCACGCAAAGAAGGTCGGCGATCACTACGTCGTGCCGCTGACCCTGCCGCCTTTTTCAGGCTTCGTTCTGCAAAAGGAGAAAACCAAACCGAAACCGACGGGCGTCCGTTACAAAAAGATCGATTAACCGAAAGGGAGAACGATATGTACTGCAAAAAGGAATGTATCGCCATGCTGCTGGCGGGAGGTCAGGGGAGCCGTTTGTACGCCCTGACCCAAAAGACCGCGAAGCCGGCCGTCAACTACGGCGGAAAGTATCGCATCATCGACTTTCCGCTCTCGAACTGCATCAATTCGGGCATCGATACCGTCGGCGTCCTGACGCAGTATCAGCCGCTCGCTTTGAACGACTACATCGGGAAAGGGGCGGCGTGGGATCTTGACCGCATCCGCGGGGGTCTGACCGTTCTTCCGCCGTATCAGGACGGCAAGAACGCCGACTGGTACAAAGGGACGGCGAACGCCATCTACCAGAACATCGACTTTATCAAAAAGTTCGATCCCGAGTACGTTCTGATCCTTTCGGGCGACCATATCTACAAGATGGACTACGCCAAGATGCTGGACTTCCATAAGGAGAAGAAGGCGGCTTGCACGGTCGCGACCATCACGGTCCCGATCGAGGAGGCGTCGCGCTTCGGCATCTGCAATACCCGCGAGGACGGCTCAATCTACGAGTTCGAGGAAAAGCCGAAGGAGCCCAAGAACAATCAGGCGTCGATGGGGATCTACATCTTCTCGACCAATATCCTGCTCGAATATCTCGAGATCGATGAACAGGACCCCAAATCCTCAAAGGATTTCGGGAAGAACGTCATCCCGAACCTGCTCCGTTCGGGCGAACGTCTCTACGCCTATCCCTTCTCGGGGTACTGGAAGGACGTCGGGACCATCGGTTCTCTCTGGGAGGCGAACATGGACCTGCTCGCCGAGTAGCCGGAACTCGATCTTCGGACCCGTTTCTTCCGCATCTATTCTCGCAACTCAGCCCGTCCGCCCCAGTTCGTCGGGAAGACTGCCGCGATCTCGTCCTCGATGATCTCCGAGGGGTGCTCGGTCTACGGAACGGTCAGGCACTCGGTCATCTCCGGCGGCGCCGTGATCGGAAAAGACGCCGTCGTGTGCGATTCGGTCATTATGGACGACGTCGTGATCGAACCCGGTGCGAAGGTCTACTACGCGATCGTCGACAGCGAGTCCGTGATCCGTTCGGGCGTCACGGTCGGCAGATCCGACGCCGGGAAGGATCATATCACGGTGATCGCCAAGGGCAGCGACGTAACGAAAAACGTGGAGGAGAAGTAAGAAGATGAGTACGACCGGCTTTATCTTTTCCAACCTGAACAGCAATACGCTCTCGCTTCTGACGTCGGACCGCACGGTCGCCGCCATTCCGTTTGGATGCCGCTACCGCCTCGTCGACTTCGCCCTCTCGAATATGGTGAACTCGGATATCACCGACATCAACATCATCGCCAACTACAACTTCCGCTCGCTCGTCAACCATATCGGTTCGGGTAAAGACTGGGATCTGGCGCGCCGTTCCGGCGGTATCAAGATCCTCTCGCCGGGGCAGGAGGCGCGGCAGGCGGACGCCTTCGTCTACTCCTACCGACTTGAAGCGCTCCGCAGCATCCGCGACCGGATCAACGAACTGACGAGCGATACAGTCGTTCTGACCGACAGCGACCACCTCTGCAATATCGACCTCTCGGACGTCATCGCGTTCCATAAGGCGAACGACGCGGAGGCGACCTTCGTGACCGTGCAGAGCAAGATCGGGGATTTCACGCGCGATCCGCAGACGGCGCTCCAGTCCGACGCGAAAGGACGGGTCACCGATATCGTCCGCTCGACAGGGTACGATCCCGACCATCCCTTCGTTTCCATCCGCATCTTCGTTCTGTCGACCGAGTTCCTCGTCCGGTCTCTTGAGGAAGCTGTCGCTCGGAACTATCACAGCTTCACCAATGATATCATTATGCACGCGCCGGAACGCCGCCGCTTCTATTCCTACTGCTTCAACGACGTCGTGATCCCGGTGACGACCTTCCTCGACTACTACCGGGCGAATATGTTGCTGACCAGCGACGCCGCCGCGCGCAATGCGATCCTCGGCAAGTGGGAACGCCCGATCTACACGCGGGTCCACAACTCGCCCCCGACCGTCTATCACGACGGCTGCAGCGTGAAGGATTCGCTGATCGCGGACGGGTGCCTGATCGAGGGGACGGTCGAAAACTCCGTCCTGTTCCGCGGCGTCAAGGTCTCACGCGGCGCCGTCGTCAAAAACTCGATTCTCTTCGGCGATACCTACGTCGGAGCGAACAGCAGTCTCAACTGCATCGTCTCGGATAAGAACGTCGTGATCTCTGACGATCAGACCCTCTCCGGCGCGGGATCGACTCCCTTCTATATCGCGAAGAACAAACGCATCTGATAAAACCCGAAAACCAAGAAACCGAAAGGAGAAGACCGTGGATATCCTGTACGTTACGAGCGAGGCGGCTCCGTTTTCCGCCAGCGGCGGACTCGGCGATGTGATGGGCGCCCTTCCGCAAGCCGTGAAAAGCGCGTCCCACGACGATCGGATCAGCGTGATCCTGCCGTATTACAAGAAAAAAGTGCCGGAGAGTCTCGCGGCCTCCTTCAAGCTCGTCACCGAGTTCAACTTCAAATACGTCTGGCGCGATTCGTACGCCGGGATCTATTCGACCGAGCGCGGCGGCGTGACCTACTACTTCGTCGACAACGAGCAGTACTTTTTGCGCGACGGTCTTTACGGAGAGTTTGACGACGGGGAACGCTTCGCCTTCTTCTCGACGGCGGTGGTCGAGTTCCTCTTCAAGATGGACAAGCTCCCCGACGTGATCCACGCAAACGACTGGCAGAGCGCTCTGACCATCGTCTATCTCCGAACCAAATACTACGATTACAAGCCCTTCCGTTCGATCAAGACGGTCTACACCATCCATAATATCGAATATCAGGGCAAATACGACCTTGCGATCCTCGGCGATATCTTCGGGCTTGACGACCGTTTCCGTCCCGTGGTCGAATACGACGGCTGCATCAACCTGATGAAGGGGGCGCTCGTCGTTGCGGATCGCGTTACGACGGTCAGCCCGAACTACGCTTGCGAGCTCCGTCAGGCGTATTTTGCCTACGGTCTCCAGCACGTGATCAACGCCAACGGGCATAAACTGTCGGGGATCATCAACGGGATCGACACCGACTATTTCTCGCCCGACCACGGGGGAGAGATCGCTCACCCGTACTCGCTGTCCGACGTTTGGGACGGAAAAGCCAAGAACAAAGCGGCGCTACAAAGAGAGCTCGGGCTTCCGGCTCGGCGCGACGTTCCGCTTGCCGTGATGATCACGCGGCTGGCGCGGCAGAAGGGCGTGGATCTTCTGACCTGCATCCTCGACGAGCTGCTCGGGTCGGATATGCAGTTCGTGATTCTCGGAACGGGGGACGCCGACTACGAGCAGACCCTTGCAGAGATTGCGGGACGGCATCCCGATAAGATGCGCGCACTCTTCAAGTTCGACCGCGCCCTCTCCAAACGGCTCTACGCTTCGGCGGATATCTTTTTGATGCCGTCGCGTTCCGAACCCTGCGGGCTGGCGCAGATGATCGCCTGTTCTTACGGCACGATCCCGGTCGTGCGTGCGGTCGGCGGGCTCTACGACACCATCGTCCCGTACGGGAGAGAAGGCGCCAACGGCTTCGTGTTCAACAACTACAACGCGCACGAACTGCTGTTCCGCGTAAAAGACGCGATCTCGCTCTACCGCAACCCCGAAGAATGGGGAAAGCTGATCACCGGCGCGATGACGACCGATTTCTCCTGGGACCGTTCCGCAAAGAAATATCTGAATCTATACC
>JAGCYR010000013.1 GCA_017960705.1 Clostridia bacterium
GTCATCCGCTCGCCCTCGGTCGCCGGGATGGTCTGCGATTCGTTACAGCGGAGACAGGTCAGGGTCAAGGACGCGGCCGTGACTTCCCCGCTCGGGTTCTTTGTCAGTGTGAACGCGCTCTCGTCGGGCTCCTCCGCGTAGAGATCGGGATACTGGTGTCCAAGCGCGGAATGCTCCCATTCGAGCGTTTTCTCGTCCTGATAAGACACGCCTTCGTGCTCCGCCGTCGCGCGGTAGGTGGTGGTGGCGTCGTTCTCACAAGTCGCCTCGGTATTGCCGATCTCGGTCATTTCCATTTCCAGTTCGACGACGTGCGACGGATCGTGCGAACAGGTCAGGATCAGGTTCACGCCGTCGTACCAGCCGTCCTGATTCTTGATCCAGTCGTACACCGCCTCATAGTCGTGTCCCGTCGGGGTGACGGGGACGGTCACGTATTTGGCGTATTCCATGATCCCGTCGGTATCCCAGAAGAGGTAATACTCGGCTTCGGTATCCTCGCAGAGATTGGCTTCCCACGTCATCCGTTCGACCTCGGTCGCCGGGATGGTCTGCGATTCGTTACAGCGGACACAGGTCAGGGTCAGGCTCGCCGCCGTGACTTCCCCGCTCGCGTTCTTTGTCAGAGTGAACGCGCTCTCGTCGGGCTCCTCCGCGTAGAGATCAGGATACAGATGCTCCCCGTACGCGGTCCCCTCGCGGAATTCCGTCTTGGTCTCGTCGTAGGTCTCGCCGTCCAATTCGACCACCGCCCGATAGATCACGTAGGCGTCCGCGTCGCAGGTCGCCTCGAACTCCTCGCGCGTCACCTCCGCTTCAAGCTCGAGCGTGTGGTCGGGGTTATGCGAGCAGGTCAGGGTCGCCGTCGCGCCGAGATAGTCGCCGTCGCCGCCCTCGATCCAATCAAACTCCGCCGTATAGAAGTGTCCGAAGGCGGGCAGGATCTCCGTCGTTTCGTCGAAGAACTCGCGGTCCTCGTAGTACGCCGCAGCGTAATAGGTCGCAAAGCCGTCGTTTTCGCAATCGGGCTCGGCGTCGACCGATTCGGTAACGGTCGCCGTGAGGATCAGCGGCTCGGCGTCGAAGAAGCTCCCGAAGGAGACCTCCGCCGTCAGGTGATCCTCGCTCCACGACCAGACGGGGTTCTCGAAATCGTAGAGGGCGTTCAGGTCGTCCAGCATCCGAATCTCGGTCGCCGCCGCCATCTTTCCCCCGACGAGCAGCGTGAAGAACAGGTTGCGGGGCTTGTCGAGCTTGAAGCTGTATTCGGCGAACTCCTCGACGCCGTCGCGGGCGAAGATCACGTTGCCGCGCTCGTCGGTGGCGGAAACCGTGAAACGTTCCCGGTCGTCAAGCCGTACGCCCTCGACGATGATGAAGATCTCGTTCCCCTCGTTCCAAGCCGATAAGAAGCCGCGGTCGACCTCCTCTGTCGCCGTGACGTACGTTCTTTCAAAAAAGATTTTTTCTTCGTTTCTGACGGTGACGGTGTACTCGGTATCGGGGGTCAGCCCCTCGAAGGTCAGAAGCAGCGTGTCGCGATAGACCTCCTGCGTATCGTAATACTCGTCCCCGTCGGTGATGATCGCCCAGATCGGGGTCTCGAAATCCTCGTCCTGCGCGCCGGTCATCTCGACGCGGAAGACCAGACTGGTCATCCCGGCGAGCAGAAGCGACAGGTTGATCGCCAGCGTGCTGACGAAGACGGCGACGACGATCACGGCGGTCGCGACGGTCGCGGCGATGGTCCCGACCGCGGCTGCGGCTCCGGTCGCGGCGGTGGCGGCTGCAGCGGTTGCGGCTCCCGCCGTCGCGCCGCCCGTCGCCGCTGCGGTAGCGGAGGCAGACGCCGCGGCAGCCCCCGACGCCGCCGAAGCGGTGGAGGACGTGGCGGTAAGGGTCTGATCCGCGATCGCCTGATAATCCGACGCGGCGTTCACCTTCGGCTGTGCGGGGGCGGGCGTTTGCTGCGCCTTGCCGGGGTCGAAGGTCTCCGGCGTTCCGTTCACCTCGCGCTGACCCCTGACCGGGGTCTCGCGGACGAAGCGGCCGCCGTCGTTTGAGAAGGTCTGCCTGACCTCCCCGAACCGATTCCGGATCATCCCGTCGGGATTCTTGATCCCGTAGTTGTTGAGTTCGCTTTTCACAGCTCTCTCTCCTGTATTAGGACGTTCGGATTATACGGTCAGACGTTGTTTTCTCCGTCGGCGATCCCTTTGCTGAGTTCCTTCTGTTCCTCGACGAACTCGCCGGCTTTCTTTTTCTCGCGGTTGGTCGCGTCGGTAAACTCGATCGGCTGATTGACCACGACCTGCGTGAACGGAATGTTGATGTCGTATTTATCGAAAAGAAGCTTGAACTGACGGTTGAGGTCGCGCTCGACCTGATAGCGGGCGTCCTCCTCGCAGTTGGCGACGAAGCGCAGGACCACGGCGGAGTCCCCGAGCTCGGCGACGCCGCGGTAGTACGGTCCCTCCTTGATGTCGGGGATCGCCTCTTTGATCGCGGGCAGGTTGTCCTTCAAAATCGACTCGACGCGTTCGAGCGACTCGCCGTACTCGATCCCGATATCGCAGATCGCGAGCGAGAGCTGGTTGGTCATATTGATAACCGTCTTCACGTCGGCGTTGTTGATGATCTTCACGTTGCCGCCCGCGTCGACGATCTGGGTGGTGCGGATGCCGATCTCCTTGACCGTGCCGCGGAAACCGTCGACGACGATGATATCCCCGACGTCGAAGACCTTTTCGAACACGATGAACAGCCCCGCGATGATATCGGCGATCAAGGGCTGCGCGCCGAGACCGACGATTAACCCGAAGATCCCGATACCGGCGAGGATCGCCGTGGTATCAAGCCCCGCGGTCTTGAGGATGAAGAAGAGAAGCACGATCACCGCCGCGTATTTGATCAGACTGCAGATGATCTCGACGATCGCCTTGCCCCGGTGGAGCAGGCGGGCGAACTGCATCAGAACGAAGCGGACGACGAAGCTCACGCCGAGCAGGAAGATCGCGTAACTGACCATCCGGATCGCGATGCTGTACTCGCCGGCTTTGCCGAAAATGTTGAGACTGCGCCAGAATTCGTCCATCGGGTCGAAGATGCTGTTCCCGAAGATCATAAAGACGGCGTAGACGATCAGGATCAGGTACGCGATGCATTGCAGGATCAGATCCGCCGTCACCTTGATCTTGAAATTGAACTTGCGCGACTTCTTTTCGTTCTCCATTTTTGTAAAACTCCTTACCGTAGTTTTCAAGAGGTTAGCATAAATAACGAGTATATTATATCATATCTTGCGGAATTATGCAATCTCTTGACAAAAAAACGCCCCCCGCGAAGGGGGCGGTCGTTATTTTACTAGTTCGGATCGTTCAAAACGCCGATGAAGAGGGGCACGCAGGTCTCTACGTCGTAGATCAGGTAGACGAACGGACGGTCGAGGACGACCGGAGGGATCTCGCCGGGGGGGGTCGCACCTTTGCCTCCGGTCGAAGTGACCGAAGCGGCGCGCGTTCCCTTTTCCCCGACCTCGATATAGGTCTTGTGCAGGACCTCGCCGATATAGAGCGCGTCAAACGATTCGGTGATCCCCGAGAAGTCGGCGGCGGCGGGGTCGAACGCGTCGGACATCCCCATCCCGGCAAGAACGTTATTCAAGACGGTCTCGTACGCGGTCTCGAACTTCGGGAGTTCGGTATCGACCCGGACGTTCTGCGCGTTTTTCAGGATCGCCGCGAGCGTTTCGCCGTTCAGCGTCGCGAGGTATTCCCCGACCGGGATCCCCTCGTTCGGCAGCAGCGCGGCGAAGGCGTAGCGCCCGCCGACGTAGGGCTTGACGAATCCGACCGCCCGGTCGCCGTCCGATAGATAGAGATGCTCGGTATCGGACAGGAAGGTCGCTTTGGTCTCGGTCCCGTCTTCGAGATGGAAGACGCCGGACGAGCGCTGCGTATTCTTCGTGTAGGGCTGATCCCATTTCGCGTCGAAGGCGAGGGCGTTGACGAGAAGGATCACGTCGTCGGGGTCGAACCGATCGACGATCTTTTCGATCATCCCGTCGGTCTTTTCCTTCACCCACCGGTTGACGTCCCGGACCGTCGAACCGTCAAACGGCGCTCTGTACGCGCCCGCGCCGTACACGTCGGCGTTGGTCTGCAAAAACGTCTCCTTGACCGCAAAGTTCTCGCAGTCGCGCAGCCAGATCGAGTTGGCGAGCGAGGTCTTCGCGTCGTCGCTTTGGGGCAGGGCGTTGAGGTAAAGCGCGAAAAGATCGTTGAGCTCCGATACCGTCATTCCGAGAACGCTCTCCATCTGCGCCCGCGTTTCCCCCTCCGCCCCGTTCGCCGTCATGGACAGCGCGACGAGAACCGAGAGCGGGGAGAGCAGGGTGTTTTTGCCGTCGTACGAAGCCAGAAACAGCCGGACGGCAAAGTCGGTCGCCGCCGTCGCGTCGAGCGTGGATACCGCGGCGGGGTCGTAGCTGTTCACGTGCGGGACGATCCCCTCCATCAGGTCGTACGTCGCCATTTTCCCGACGAA
>JAGCYR010000125.1 GCA_017960705.1 Clostridia bacterium
GAGATCAGCGGCGTGATGCATAAGATCATCTCGGGCGACGCCGTCAACTACGTCACCTTCTTCATTTCGCGCACGACCATCTGTTTCGCGATCTATCACGGGCGGCTGGTCGAGGCGCGGAAATCCAAGGCGCTCGAAAAGAGCGCGAAAGAGGATCAGCTGACCGGGCTCTATAACTACAACTACTTCTCCGAACTCGCGACCGAGCGGATCAGCGGCTTGACGGGCGACCTCTCCGAGAACGTTCTGCTGTTCGTCGACGTCCACAACTTCAAGGCGTTCAACGATCAGAGGGGCTTAGAGGCGGGCGACCGCTTCCTGTGCGCCATCGGGAACCATCTTTCCGACGCCTTCCGCGATTCGCTCTACGGCAGACAGGCGGACGATCATTTCGTCGTGATGACGAAGACCGAGGGGCTGCAGGAGAAACTCGCCGCGCTGAACGAAAAGGTGAGCGACTACGACGACGAGATCCTGCTCGGGATCAACTGCGGCGCCTATCACCTGAACTCCAACGCCGAGGATCCGCGGGTCTGCATCGACCGTGCGCGTTACGCCGCCCACCTGATCAAGAACCGTTTCCAGACGGTCTACATCGAGTACGACAAGACCATGAGCGAGGCGTACCGCAAGCGGTTGTACGTCATCAACAATATCGACAACGCCGTCGAGAACGGATGGATCGTCCCGTTCTATCAGCCGGTCGTCTGGTCGGATACCAAGGAGGTCTGCGGCTGCGAGGTCCTCGCCCGCTGGATGGACCCGGTCTACGGACAGCTGTTCCCGAACGAGTTTATCCCGGTCCTCGAGGAATACCGCCTGATCCACAAGCTCGACCGCGCGATCTTCGAGTTCGCGTGCCGGGACCTGCGCGAATCGCTCGATAACGGGAGACCGGTCGTGCCGGTGTCGCTCAACTTCTCGCGGCTGGACTTTGAACTGATGGACGCGGTCGGGGAACTCGACGGGCTGGTCAAGAAGTACGGGCTCAAGAAGGAACTGATCCACGTCGAGGTCACCGAGAGCGCGCTGACCGACAACCACTCGAAACTGAACGAGGCGATCAACCGCATCAAGGAGCTCGGCTACTCGCTCTGGCTCGACGACTTCGGGAGCGGGTACTCGTCGCTGAACGTCTTAAAGGATTATCAGTTCGACGTTCTGAAGATCGATATGCGCTTCCTCTCCAACCTTGAGAACAGCGAGAAGGCGCGGATCCTGATCGACTGCATTATCAAGATGGCGAACCGGATCAATATGCTCACGCTCACCGAGGGCGTGGAGACCAAGATCCAGGCGGAGTTCTTAAACAAGATCGGCTGCAACCGTCTGCAGGGCTATCTGTTCGGCAAGCCGATCCCCAAGCGGGACTTCTACGGCAGGATCGAAAAGGGCGAACTGGTCGTCTCGGACAAGCTCCTCGGGGGATCCCCGCGGAACAATAAACCAAAACAAAAAAGAAGCTGCGTTTCGCAGCTTCTTTTTTGTTTTTTGGGATCAGAGATTCGACGCGCTGCAGATCCGGCGGTAATCCATACTGCTCCCGAGCCCCTTTTCGCCGTTGTAGTAGAGGCGCGGCTCGTCGAGTTCCTCGATCTTGTCGATCCTGCCGTCGAGGTAATCCCGGATCCGCTTTTCTGCCGTCCGGGTCCCCGTGATCGCGCCGCCGTAGCGGATATCGAGGATCTCCCAGCCGATCGGCTTGTAGGTCTCGTAAAAATCGTTCTGGTGCGCTTCGCGGAGGGCTTCGAGACGGCGTTCGAGTTCGGGGAGATCGAGTTCCGCGATCTTGGCAAGCGTTTCGCGGTCGCCCCTCTTGTACGCGTCGGTGATCCGTTTTCCGATATCGCCCTTGATGGCGAGCGCGTCCGCGAGCGCGCGGTAGAAAGCGAAGACCGAAGCGTAGGCGGGGAAGTCGCGGCGGTACTGTTCCATTCGCGCCGACAGTTCTTCGTAGTGCGCCGCGACCGACTTGTCCTCCAGCCCCGCGTCGAACAGCCCGAGCAGGATATTTTGCCAGAGCAGCGTTTTACTCGGCGATTGCACGTCGTAGTTGTCGCCGTTGATCTCGTCGATTTGGTCGAAGAGGCTGATATCGACGATCGCGCGGTAGGAAACGCCGCAGCAAAAAGTAAAGCGTTTTGCGATCTCGTCCTCCGAGACGTCCTCGCTGTATTCGTGTTCGGCGTAGAGCTGGATCCCGGGAAGCACGGCGTACGGGCTGCTCTCCCGGTGGTCGTCGCCCCAGACCGTCACGAAAACGTCCTTCACCCCGTTCCTCTTGCAGGAGGTCACGGCGTCGTAGGAGGTCAGGTAGGTCCTTGTATGGTGGCTCCCGAAGGTGCGGACGTTGCGCGAGCAGCCCGAGAAAACGAGATCCGGGCAGAGCTTCTTGTATTCGGGGATCCACTTGTCGTAGTATTCGCGGCGGTTGTAGTAGTCCCAGTAGACGATCTGCACGCCGCGCGGGACCTTTTCGATCAACTCCTTCGGGAACTCGAAGAACGCGCCCTCAAGGTAGTCGAGTTCGTTTTCCCGGCAAACGCGGACGAACATATCCCCCCACATCATGGGGGAATACCCGTACTTTTCGGTGATCTTCAGCACCCGGTTCAGGTGGTCGAGCATCACGTCGAAGGTCGGGCGGTAGCCGTTCTTGTTCAGGTAGTTGCCGCGGCCCAGCCCCCACGCCTCGTCCATCCCGATATGGATGCGTTTGGAGCGGAAGCACTCGGACATTCTGCCGACGATCTTTTCGATCAGCGCGTAGGTGCGCTCGTCGCCCGCGAGCAGGGTGGAGGGGGTGTCGGAGAAGTCGGAGTAGGGACGCCACTTGATCGCTTCGGACAGGTGCCCGAGCGTCTGCACGCAGGGAACGACCTCGATCCCGAGCGCGTAGGCGAAATCGTCGATCGCCTTGAAATCTTCCTTTGAATACCGCGGGCGCATATAGCCCCAGTAGGGCTCGCCCGGGAGATCGAAGGTGTTTTCGGTGTAGAGCAGGAAGGTGTTCAGCCCCATCGCCGCGAGGGTCAGAAGATAGGTCTTGCAGGTCTCGACCGAAAGCAGCGAGCTCGCCTGGCTCCCGTCGTACATCACCCCGTTGTTGTCGAAGCGGTCGGTCTCGTCGACCGTATAGTTCTCGTCCGTGATATGCTCGAGAAGAAGACCCAGCGCCCGGAAAAGATGCACGGGTTTCCCGATCCCGATCCCGACGGAATCTCCCTTGCGCGAAACCGTCAGCCGGGGCTCGCCGTTTTGTTTGACCGTGACGGTCAGCCCGCCGTCGCCAACGGCAAAGCCGTACCGCTTCCCGAAGGCGCAAAGCCCAGGCAGAAAGCGGTCGTCCACGCCCGCAAATCGCATTGTGATCATAGGTCGACCCTCCGATCGGATCCCCGAGAACAGATTGACAAATCGGTTTTCGGGGTTTATAATGTGAGAAAAAAGTTATCCGAGGTATGAAATGAACGCGGTTTTATCAAACGGGACCCTCACGGCGACCTTTTCCGCCGTCGGCGCCGAGCTGATCGGGCTTGAAAAAGACGGACGGAACGTGATCTGGGAGGGGGATCCCGCGGTCTGGGGCTTCCACGCCCCGGTCCTTTTCCCGATCTGCGGCGGGCTGAAGGACGATCGGTTTCTCTACCGGGGAAAAGAATATATCCTGCAAAAGCACGGTTTCGTCCGGCGTTCGGAGTTCGCGATCGAATCGAAAAGCGAAAACGAGATCGTTTTCCTGCACCGCTCGAGCGCAGAAACGCTGAAGCAGTATCCCTTCCCCTACGAATTCCGCGTAAGTTATACGCTGGACGGTTCTTCGCTCCGGGTCGGGTATTCGGTCAAAAACCCGTCGGACGACGAACTTTATTTCTCGGTCGGCGCGCACGAGGCGTACGCCTGCCCCGAGGGGATCGAGGAATACAGCGTTCTGTTTGAGACGCCCGAGACCCTCGACGCAACGCAGCTCGACGGCAATCTGCTCGCGCGCAAAACGGTCAACTACGGGCGCGGTGTCACCGAACTGCCCCTGAAATACGATTATTTCGCCGTCGACGCGCTGGTGTTCCGCGAGATCAGGTCAAGGTCGGTCACGCTGCTGCACCGGGCGAGCGGACGGTCGATCGGGCTGGATTTCCCGGGGCACGACACCTTCCTGCTCTGGACCAAACCCGGCGCGAAATATATCTGCCTCGAACCCTGGTGCGGCTGCCCGAACTACGTCGACGGCGGCGAAAAGCTCGAGGAGAGGGAACGCATCCTCCGCCTGGCGGGGGGAGCGCGGATCACGAAGACCCACGTCATCCGGCTTTAAAATTTGAAACAAACGCGAAAGACTCCCCGCGGGGGTCTTTTCGTTTTACAGGCGGGTCAATTCCCGCCCTCGGCGTACTTTTTCGGGGTGACGCCGGTCTCCTTCTTGAACACGCGGCAAAAATAGTTCACGTCGTCGAACCCGACGCTCTCGGCGCACTCCCGGACGGTCATCCCCTCGTCGCGCAAGAGCGGCTTCGCTCGCTCGACGCGGATCTTGCGGACGTACTCGTTCGGGGCGAAGCCCGTGACCTCCTTGAACACGTGGTTGAAGCGGTCGCGGCTGAGATACGAAAGGGAAGCCGCGTAGTCGAGGTCGACCTTCGTATAGGCGTTGATGTGGATATAGTTCAGCGCGACAGAGATGCGGTGCGGGTACTTGGTCGCCTCTTTCCCCGTGCGGCTCTCTGCGTCGCGGAGCAGGGCGACGATCACGCGCAGATACGCCGTCTTCAGGGCTTCGCGCTGTTCGCCGATCCCGTCGTAAGCCCGGACCAGTCCGTCGAGCGCGTTTTCGAGGTCCTTCACGTTCGGGAAGGCGATCTTCCGCGCCCCGCCCGATTCGAGCGGAGAGGCGAGCTTGCCTCCGAAATGCACCCATTTGTTGATGCTGTTGTCCTCGCGGAGGAAAACGTAGTTCTGCTCCACCCCGGGCGGGAAGAACAGCGCCTCGCCCTCTCCGACCTCGATCCGTTTTTTGTCGACGGTCATAGCCGCTCTGCCCTTGGAAATGAACATCAGGGTAAAGTCGTGCCGCACGCGTTTGACGTGCCAGTCGCGGTCGGATACCGTCTGCACGCCGCAGCTGTTGAGTCCGATCTCGCTCTCGATGATCCGGTCCGAAGAATAGGTCGCGCCCACGGTTTTTTCCTCCTTTGTCGCTTTTCCGGAAACAGTATAGCATACTTTTTCCGAAAAATCATCCCCCGATAGCAGAATTGTGCTATAAATCAGCAAAAAAACCAGTTGGTCGCGACAAACGAGTGATGTATAATGAAGAAAAAACACATATGCGGAGGCGCGCAATGGACGTAATGAAACTCACCCCGGAGGAGCTCGGCAAGGGGTCCCCCATCCGTCTTGAAAGATGCGGCAGCGAGCACGACATCTACTGGAAGATGGCGCTCGAAATGCTCGACGTGATCAAGGAGAACAACGCGAAGGGGAAGACGACCTTTATGATCGTCCCCTACGGACCGCTCGGCGGGTACAGCGTTCTGGTCTACCTGATCAACAAGTACCGGATCAGCCTGAAAAACTGCGTGTTTATGAATATGGACGAGTATATCGGAAACGACGGGAAGTATATCCCGACCGACGATCCGCTCTCCTTCCGCGGCGGGATGGACCGCATCTTCTACGGTCTGATCGACGACGAGCTGAACGTCCTGCCCGAGAACCGCTATTTCCCCGATCCCGACGATCCCGGCGTCTGCCTGCGGCTGATCGAGAAGTACGGCGCGCCCGATATGACCTGGGGCGGGATCGGCATCAACGGGCATTTCGCCTTCAACGAGCCGCCCGAACCCGACGAGGTCTGCACGAACGAAGAATTCCTCGAGCGTCCGACCCGGGTCCTCGATATCACCCGCGAGACCCGCACCATCAACGCCTATATGAACTGCGGCGCCAACCTCGAAGCCATCCCGAAAAAGTGCATCACCGTCGGGATGAAGGAGATCTACTCGTCCGAGCGCATCCGGATCCTGATGCCCCGCGACTGGCTCGCCGCGATGCTCCGCCGCGTCCTGCACGGCGAGGTGACCTGCCGCGTGCCCTGCTCGCTGTTCCAAAAGCACAAGGATTGTATGGTCTACGCCTCGAGCGACGCGATCTACGGGGACGTGATCCCGAAGATCCGGATCTACAATAAGAAATGAAAGCGGTCGTCAACGGCTTGATCGTCACGCCGGACGAGGTTTTGTCGGACAAAGTCCTGCTTTTCGACGAGAAGATCGCCGCGATCCGAGGTAAAGACGAACCCCTCCCCGAGAGTTGCGAGAAGATCGACGCCGCGGGCGGCTGCGTTCTGCCCGGATTCGTCGATCTGCACGTCCACGGGGGCGGAGGCGCCGACTTCCTCGACGGCGATCCCGGCGCGACCGAAACCGTCCTCCGCACCCACGCCGCCCACGGCACGACCTCGCTACTCGCGACCACCCTGACCTGTCCCGACCGGATCCTCTACGACGGGATCGAGCGGCTCGGACGGGCGATCGAAGACGGCTCCGACTGCGGCTGCGAGATCCTCGGGATCCACCTCGAGGGACCCTATTTCGCCGCTTCCGCGAAGGGCGCGCAGGCGATCAGAGAGCAGAAGATCCCGACGAAAAAAGAGCTCGACCTGCTCGATTCGCTCTCAAAAGGACATATCGTCCGTTTCGACGCCGCGCCGGAACTCCCCGAAATGGACCTGTTCGCGGATTGGACGAAACAACGCGGGATCCTTGCCTCGATCGGGCACAGCGCCGCGAACGCCGAGACCGCGCTCGCGTACTACAAAAAGGGCTTCACCCATATCACCCACCTCTACTGCAGCACGACCACCGAGCATAAGGAGGGGCAGACCGTCCACGGCGGGATCGTCGAGGCGGCGTACCTCGAGGACGGCTTCACGGTCGAGCTGATCGGCGACGGAAAGCATATCCCGCGCGAGACCATGCTGCTCTGCTTCAAGATCAAGGGCGCCGACAGAACCGCCCTGATCACCGACGCGATGCGCGCCGCAGGCACCGACGCGGAAGAGTCGATCCTGGGGGAGAAGACCACGGGGACCCCGGTTCTCGTCGAGGAGGGCGTCGCGAAACTCCTTGACCGCAGCTCGTTTGCGGGATCTGTCGCGACGATGGACGTCTGCTTCAATACCGCCCTGCGCTACGGCGTTCCGCTCTCCGACGCGGTCAAGAGCTGTACCCTCACCCCCGCCCGCATCGCCGGCTTTGCCGCCCGGAAGGGCTCGCTCGAACCCGGCAAGGACGCCGACGTCCTGCTCTTCGACCC
>JAGCYR010000126.1 GCA_017960705.1 Clostridia bacterium
GAATAGGTGGCGGAGAAGACCGTCGCGCCGAGGATCGCCAGAACGAGAAGCAGGGCGATCAGTTTATTTCTTTTTACAGCAGTCACGGCTCCACCTCCCCGTTTTCGTGTACGGAAAACGTAAACCGGTCAAAATCGCTCAGAATGTCGACCACGTTTGAGGTCGTACCGACCATCTCCGCGGTGATGC
Source organism: Clostridia bacterium (assembly GCA_017960705.1). Taxonomy (GTDB): domain Bacteria; phylum Bacillota; class Clostridia; order Oscillospirales; family CAG-272; genus UBA1740. Next base: position 190 of record JAGCYR010000126.1, read on the forward strand.
TCATATCGTTGGCGTCGAGCCACGTGTCGATCAGGGTCTCGTCGTACCCGATCTCGATATAGACGTTCAGATAGTCGGCGCCCTCGGGGTATTCGTAGTCGCTGACGGTAAAGACGATGCTCCCGGTCTTGGCGCCCGCGGTCCCCTCGAAGAAGGTGTGCGTGGTGATGGACGAGGAGTTGCCGGCGTCGCGGAAGAACGTGAGCGCCGATTCGTAGACCGTCGTGGTGTCCATTTCGGAGATGTCCTGCAGATCGTCGATGACGGCGAGCCGGACGAAGACCACGTTGGAGAGGAAGTTCGCGACGACGGGATCGCCCCCGGTCGGCTCGCCGGTCTCGGGGTCGACGCGGTCAGCGTGATGGTTGAAATCGTCGTACCCGGTATCCTCGGACAGGTCGAGCAGCGAGATCGTGATGTCGAACGCCCCGCCGTCGCGCACCATGTTCCCGAACGCGGGCACGCGGTAGATCAGCGAGTTCATCGTGTTCTTTTCAACGAAGACCGTATCGTACGCGGGCATCGTGACCGACGTACCGACCGACTCTTTCACCATATTGTCGGATTCGTCGAAGATGTAGGCGGTGAAAGGGATGGACGAAACGACGTCCTCGCGGATCTGCATATCCACGGCGCCCGAAACGTTCGTGACCTTCGCAAACCAGCCGAGCGAAACGGTGGACGCGACGATGACGACGAGCAGGACGATACAGGAAACGAGCGACCGCCGCATCTGACGGCGCAGGATCGCTTCCGGCGTTTGATTCTTCATACGAACGGTACTCCTTTCCTTGTTATTTATCCCTGCTCCCGGGCGGGGATCAGTCGGCGGTAAAGGTAATATGCAACGTAACGGCGGAAACGTCGAGGTTGGCGGAGTAAACGTACGCCTGGTCCTCCCCCGACAGGAGCGCGCCGTCGAAATAGCAGCGCAGAACGTAGTGCAGGTAGCGGGCGCCCTCCGCCGCGGTGTTGTTCGGGATGGTCCCGGTAGTGCTGTTGCTGCCGACGAGGTACTGAGCCGTTTTTCTCGTCGTGTAGTCGTTCTCGACGGGATCGTAGCCCGCGACGTTCACCGTCCCGACGTAGTTTGCCTCTGCGACGCTGTTGCGGTAGAAATCGACCGACGTCGCCATGAGGCTTCCGCTCGATACCGCGGTCGGGACGCCCTCCACGAGTTTGGTGGCGGAAAGCGACGCGGCGAGGGTCGCGCCGGTCATCGGGTCTCCGATCCGGGCGATATAGACGTCCACGTCACGGTAGAAGATCCGAGACTGGGTGTTGACGGCGGAAACGTATTCGGGTTCCTCTGTTCCGACGCCCGAATAGAAACCGATGAAGGATTCCTCGGAAACGTACTTCAGCCCGGTCGGATAGCTTGCGTAGTCGCCGTCGTGGGTCGCCGGGACGTATTCCGCGCCGTTCACGGGAAAAGTGACCGAGATCAGCGTGTCTCCCGCTGCGGTCGTGGCTGCAAGGACGTCGGATTCGGTCGTCGTGATGATCAGCTGGTCGTTCTTGGTCCTGATGCTCATACCGGAGGCGGTCGTCTGACGGTTGAAACTGAACCATCCGAGCGTGGGCTGCAGCACGGCGACGAAGAGAATGCCGAAGGCGATGAGGAAGGATAAGCAGAGAGGGACCGCGCAGCGAATGACCTTGGCGGTCGTTCGGTCGATCTTTTTCATCTCTATTCCCTCCTTTCCCGGCGCTTGTAAAAACAAAAGTCAGCCGCGTTGCACCTCTGCAACTGGCTGACTCAAAGAGTCCCTTTAGTTTTGCGTCACCACTTCGCAGTGGCTTTGCCTTTGTAGATTATATGATATTGTATGGACAGAATCCACCCGGTATCTCAAAAATCCGAATCTATTTTATCCTTTTTTTTATAATCTGTCAAGACCTTTTCGCAATTTTTTTGTTTGGCGGCGGTTTTTGCCCCGAAAAAACGGGGTCCCGCGCGCAAAATTTTTTTCGGGGGAGGCCGTCAAACTGCAAGTTCGCGCCCGTCGAGGGTCGCCCGGACGAGCGTATCGCCCCGGTAGACGAGTTTCAGGGAAAAGAACGGCGCCCCCTCCGCAAGCAGCGAGAGGAAGATCCGGTCGCCCTCCCAGAGCGGAAGACCGGGCACGCGGCTCTTCTCCACCCACGCGAGTTCCCCCTCGTCGCAGTCGCGGAGCTCGCCCGTGAAGTCGGCGGCGGTAAAGAGGTGCATATACTCGGTCGGACAGCGGTCGGAGATAAAGGTGACGATCCCGCGGAAGACCGGGCGGAGAACGGAAAGCCCCGTCTCCTCCCGCGCCTCGCGGATCGCGCATTCCTCGGGGCTCTCGTCGGCTTCGAACTTGCCGCCGACCCCGATCCATTTGCCCTCGTTCGGATCGTGCTCCTTCTTCGTGCGGTGGAGCATCAGGTACTTCCCGTCCCTCTCGATATAGAGAAGGGAGGTCAGGATCGGACCCATCCGTCAGATCTCTTTGCCGTCGGGGGTGA
>JAGCYR010000127.1 GCA_017960705.1 Clostridia bacterium
GTAGGGGGAGGTGAAACCGCAGTCGGCAAGGATGCCGTGGACGCAGTCGGGGAGACTCAACCCCGACGCCATCAGTACCGTCGCCGCGCCCATCGAGATCCCGGCGAGGTAGAGCGGGGTCACGGTATCGTCGCGCCCGATCAGGTAGTTCACCCAGCTCTGGCAGTCGAAGCGTTCGAGCAGACCGAAGCCCATATAGTCGCCGCTGCTCCCCTTCTGCCCTCTCTGTTCAACGAAGAGCACGCTGCAGCCGTTTTTGAACCAGAAGTCGTAGACCGCGGCGAAGTCGCGGTACCACGCGGAGCGCCAGCCGTGAAAGGCGACGACCGTCCGTTTGGCGCCCTCGACCTTAAAGTAATGCCCGACCAGCCGCGTGCCGTCGAAGCCCTCGATCGCGATCTCCTCGTGCGGGATGGCGAGCAGTTTTTCTGCGTTCTCCTTCTGCTCTGCAAAGATCTTTTTCAGTTCGTCGGAGCCGGCGAACGCCTCGCGGCGCTTCTCAAACTGCGGCGGGTCCTTCCGGTCGATGGCGAACGAGAGCATCAGGCGCGTGACGGCGTAGGAGATCCCGGTCATCGCGGCGATCGCTCCTGCGCCGGAGGCGATCGAGATCAGGATCGCGTTGCGTTTCTTTTGGTTCATTCCGATCCTCCTTTCAGGTACGGTCGGTCTCCTCCGCCAACTTCTTTTCGAGGTTGTCGCGGGCGGTGGAGAGCATCAGTTTGATCCGGTTGAGCTGGTTGACCTCGCTCGCGCCGGGATCGTAGTCGACGGCGGCGATATTCGCCTCCGGGAACGCGTTTTTCAGGGTCTTGACCACGCCCTTCCCCATCACGTGGTTCGGGAGGCATCCGAAGGGTTGGATGCAGACGATATTCGGCACGTCCATTTTGAGCAGTTCCACCATCTCGCCGCAGAGGAACCATCCCTCGCCGTACTGGTTGCCGATCGAAAGGAAAGGCTCGGCGCCCTCCGCCGTATCGGCGATGGGGACGGGCGGGGTAAAGCGGCGGCTCTCGCGGAGCGCCTCCTCGGCGGGTCCGCGCAGATGCTCGAGATAAAAGACCGCCGCGCGGGAGATCAGGGCGTTCTTGGTCGTGCCTCCGAGATATTTATGATGGAAATCGCGGTTGTAGAAGCACATGGTGAAGAAGTCGAGGAAATCGGGGACCACCGCCTCGGCGCCCTCGGATTCGAGCAGGTCGACCAGGTGGTTGTTCGCCTGCGGCATATACTTGACGAGGATCTCGCCGACGATACCGATCCGCGGTTTGCGCTTGCTTTCGTCGATCGGGAACTCGTCGAACGCGCGGACGATATCCCTGCAGAGCCGCCCGAAGGGCATCTTCTTTTTCGGGTCGGTCAGGGCGTCGATCGCGATCTTCTGCCACTTTTCGTGCAGAGCGTTCGCGGAGCCGGGGGTCAGTTCGTAGGGACGGACGCGGTAGAGACAGCGCATAAAGATATCGCCGATCACGATCGCCCGCACGGTGTCGCGTAAAATCGATACGTTCAGCCGGAAGCCCGAGTTGCGCTCGATCCCGCCGAAACTGAGCGAGATCACCGGGACCTGCGGGAATCCCACCATCCCGAGCGCACGCCTGACGAAGCCGATATAGTTGCTCGCGCGGCAGCAGCCGCCGGTCTGCGACATCATCAGGGCGAGCCGGTCGGGATCGTATTTGCCCGACTGTACCGCCTCCATCATCTGCCCGACCATGATGACCGAGGGATAGCAGGCGTCGTTGTTGACGTATTTCAATCCGAGGTCGATCGCGTTCTTCGACGCGTCGTCGAGCAGTTCAACGTTATAGCCGTGTCGGCGGAAGACCGGGCGCAGGATATTGAAGTGGAGCGGCGACATCTGCGGGGCGAGGATGGTGTAGCCGCCGTCCTTCATCTCGCGGGTGAATTCGCGCCGTTCGTAGCTGTATTCCTTCGGTTCGGGGACGCAGGCGGGGCGCTTGGTCTTCATCGCCGCGATCAGACTGCGGATGCGGATGCGCGCGGCGCCGAGGTTGTTGACCTCGTCGATCTTCAGAACGGTATAGGGTTTCCCGGCGTTTGCGAGGATCTCCGCGACCTGATCGGTGGTTACGGCGTCCAGCCCGCACCCGAACGAGTTGAGCTGGATCATTTCGAGGTCGTCCCGACCCGCGACGTACTCCGCCGCGTCGTAGAGCCGCGAATGGTAGATCCATTGGTCAAGGACGCGCAGCGGTCTTCCCTCTCGGTCGACGGGCGGCAGGCTGTCCTCCGAAAGAACGTGGAAGCCGAAGGAGGCGATCATCTCGGGGATGCCGTGGTTGATCTCCGGGTCGATGTGGTAGGGACGCCCGGCGAGCACCAGCCCGCGCTCGCCCGTCTTCGCCATCCGGTCGAGCAGTTCCCTGCCCTTCGCCCGGATATCGGCTTTTGCCTTTCTCTGTTCCGCCCACGCGGCTTTGACGGCGGCGCGCACCTCGTGAGACGGGATATCCCACGCCTCGCGGCAGATCTCCGAGAGTCGCTTCGCGACGTCGGATTCGCTCTTGAAAGTCAGGAAGGGGTGCAGATAGCGGATCTTGCCCGCCATCACGTCCTCCATATTGTTCTTGATGTTCTCGGGGTACGAGATCACCATCGGGCAGTTGTAGCTGTTCTTCGGGTTTTCGTTCTCGCGGTATTCGTAGAAGACCGAGGGGTGGAAGACCGTCGTGATCCCCTCGCGGATCAGCCACTCGATATGACCGTGCGCGAGCTTCGCGGGATAGCACTCGGATTCAGACGGTATCGACTCCATCCCGAGCTGATAGATCTTCCGGCTCGCGTAGGGCGAGAGGATCACGCGGAAGCCGAGTTTTTTGAAGAAGGTCGCCCAGAACGGATAGTTCTCGTAGAGGTTCAGGACGCGCGGGATGCCGATCGTCCCGCGCGGCGCGTCGGTTTCGGGGAGGGGTTCGTAGCCGAAGAGCCGCTCGCGCTTGTAGGCGTAGAGATCCTCGCCGCGCTTCGATCCTCCCGCCGTCGCGATCTTCTTCTCGCAGCGGTTGCCGGTGATATACCGCCGCCCGCCCGAGAAAGTATTGACGGTGAGCAGACAGTTGTTCTCGCAGCCGCCGCAGCGCGTGGTGGTCCCGGTGTAGGACAGGTTGCGGATCTCCTCGAAGGAAAGGATGGACGAAGCGCGTCCGTCGTCGTTTTCACGCGCGATCAAAGCGGCGCCGAACGCCCCCATCACCCCGGAGATATCGGGGCAGATCACGTTGACCCCGGCGATCTTCTCGAGCGCGCGTAGAACGGCGTGGTTGTAGAAGGTGCCGCCCTGCGCGACGATGTGCCGTCCGAGACTGCGCGCGTCGGTCAGGCGGATGACCTTGTAGAGCGCGTTTTTGATGACCGAATACGCAAGGCCCGCCGAAATATCGGCGACCGAAGCGCCTTCTTTCTGCGCCTGCTTGACCTTCGAGTTCATAAAGACGGTACAGCGCGTGCCGAGGTCGACCGGCGCCTGCGCGGAGATCGCCTCGCGGGCGAACTGCTCCGCCGAAAGTCCGAGAGATTCGGCGAAGTTCTCGATGAACGAACCGCATCCCGACGAGCACGCCTCGTTCAGCATGATGCTGTCGACCGTTCCGCCCTTCAAGCGGATGCACTTCATATCCTGCCCGCCGATATCGAGCACGCAGTCGGTCTCGGGGTCGAAGAACATCGCCGCCTTCGCGTGGGCGACCGTCTCGACCTCGCCGTGATCGAGCGAGAACGCCGATTTTAACAGCTGCTCGCCGTATCCCGTAGAGCAGGCGCCCGAGATCTTCGCACCGTCGGGCAGTACCTTTTCGAGTTCCTCCATCGCGCGGATCGCCGTGCGGACGGGGTTGCCCTGATTGTTTGCGTAAAAGGTGTGGAGCAGTTCTCCCGCCTCGCCGATCAGGACCAGTTTGGTCGTGGTCGATCCGGCGTCGATCCCGAGGTAGCAGCGCCCCTTGTACGCCGCAAGATCCCCGCGGATCACGCGGGCTTTGGCGTGGCGGTCGAGGAACGCCTTGTATTCATCTTCCCCCGAAAAGAGGGGATCCAAACGCTTCGATTCAAAATCGCACCCCGTCTGCTCTTCCAGCCGTGCAAGGAGTTCGGCAAACGAGATCACAGCCCCGCCGCCGCGGTTCATCGCCGAACCGAGCGCGGCGAACAGATGGGAGTTCTCGGGGTCGATCACGTCGTCCGGCGCGAGCTTCAGCGTCTTGACGAACGCCTTTTTCAGTTCGGGCAGGAAGTGGAGCGGACCGCCGAGGAAGGCGACCTTGCCCCGGATGGGTTTCCCGCACGCAAGCCCCGACACGGTCTGGGTCACCACCGCCTGAAAGATCGAGGCGGCGATATCGCTGCGGGCGGCGCCGTCGTTGATGAGCGGCTGGATATCGGTTTTCGCGAACACGCCGCAGCGCGAGGCGATGGGGTAGACGGTCTTGGCGTCCTTCGCCGCCTCGTTCAGCCCCGCGGCGTCGGTCTGGAGCAGCGCCGCCATCTGGTCGATAAACGAGCCGGTTCCCCCGGCGCAAACGCCGTTCATCCGTTCGTCCAGCCCGCCGCGGAAATAGATGATCTTCGCGTCCTCGCCTCCGAGCTCGACGGCGACGTCGGTTAAGGGATGGTACGCCGAGATCGCAGTGGCGACCGAGACCACCTCCTGCACGAACGGTAGCCCGAGCGAACGCGCGATGCCGAGCGCGCCCGACCCCGTCACCGAGACCGAGAGGGTCGCGTCGCCGATCTTGTCTTTCGCCTGTATGATCAGCTGTTTCAGCGTTTCTCTCGTCTGGGCGCGGTGGCGGAGATATTCCCCGAATAAAATCTTTCCGTCGGGAGCAAGGATTGCGAGTTTGACTGAGGTCGAACCGATGTCGACCCCGCAGCGGAGGACGGACTCGGTCATTTGATCTCCTCTCCTACTTCGGTCGGTTCTTTATCGTCGGTTTCGGGCGGCGCCTCGGGCGCCGGAGCCGGTTTCTTTTTACGGAACGAAAACTTTTTCTCGGTCCCCGCGACCAGCCGCTCGATATTCCCGCGGTGGCGCCAGATCACGAGCAGGACCGCGCCGAAGGTGAGAAACAGCGAGGGGGTATGGAGTTTGACGACGATCAGCGTCACGGCGCCGGCAAGCAGCGTCAAAATCGAC
>JAGCYR010000128.1 GCA_017960705.1 Clostridia bacterium
CATCGCCGCGATCTCGGGAGAGCAGTCGTGGTCGACGGAGAGCACCGTCAGCGAGATGTTGACGTCGTTTCTCAGATCCTTCGGGAAGAGGGGTCTGATCGGACGGTCGATGACGCGGGAGGTTAGCACCGCCTTCTCGGAAGGTTTGCCCTCGCGCTTCAGATACCCGCCGGGGATCTTCCCGACCGAGTACATCTTCTCGTTGAAATCGACCGACAGCGGCAGGACATCGATCCCGTCGCGGGGGGCCGCCGACGCGGTGGCGCAGGCGAGGATCGCCGTGTCGCCGTAGCGGACCAGGCAGGAACCGTTCGCCAGCCCCGCCAGTTTGCCCGTCTCGACGACGAGCGGTCTGCCGGCAAAGTTGTAGCGGTAGACCCGGTAGTTGTCAAAGGACTTTGCACTTGACTTCATTTTGTTTTCTCCTGTTCTTTTTTATTTGTTCCCGGACAGGAGGACATAGCACTTAAACAGTTTCCGAAACTCTTCGACTCCTGTTTAACTGCTACCTCCGCCGACCCGGAAAAACCCTTTACCGAGAAACGTGGAAAACGGCGGCGCCGCTTTCCACATTTCGTCCTTTTCGCGGACAGCGCTCCGATTACTTACGGAGACCGAGTTTTGCGACGATGGCGCGATACCGGTTAATGTCCTTCTTCGCGAGGTACGCGAGGAGGCTCTTTCTGTGACCGACCATCTTGAGCAGACCTCTCTGGGAATGGAAGTCCTTCGGATTCTGCTTCATGTGCTCGGTCAGGGTGTTGATCCGGCTGGTCAGAAGCGCGATCTGGACCTCGGGAGAACCGGTGTCGTATTCGCCGGTCTTGTTCTCCGCAATGATCTGCTGCTTGAGTTCCTTGTCCATTGTTTTTCACCTTTCTTGTTTATTTGTCCCGTACCTCAGGGATCGGCGGGTGAAGCGGCGCCGGTATACGGCGCCCGTTATCCGAAAGCCGGGGAACGGGTCATACGCAGACTATTCTATCACGTTTTCTTCCATTTGTAAAGAGGGAAAATAAAAGTTTTTCGGTTTTTTCGGTCGAAAAGACGGTTTTACGCCTTCCCCGAAACGTAGGGCCAGAGCGAAACGAGGTAGCTGATCCCCGAACCGACTGTGGTGAACGCCATGATCCCGAGAAAGACGTAGGCGAGGATGTGGGTCGCCCCGAACGAGCCGAACGCCGGTTCCATCAGGATCACGACCACGGCGACCATCTGGCTGACCGTCTTGATCTTTCCCCACCAGGACGCGGGGACCACCACGCCGCGGCTCGCCACGACCAGGCGCAGAGAGGTCACGCCGAGCTCGCGGAGCATCACGACGGCGGCGACCCAGACGGCGATCCAGCGGATATCTCCGTAAAGGGGCGCGGTCAGGATGACCAGCAGGGCGCAGAAGATCATAAACTTGTCGGCGAGGGGATCGAGGAACTTGCCGAAATCGGTGATGAGGTTGTACTTCCTGGCGATCTTGCCGTCCAGCATATCGGTAAACGACGTGAGGATGAAGATCAGGGTCGGAACGAGGCAGCAGACGAGGGTGGTGATCCCGTCGATCTTCGGCAGATAGAACGCCGCCGCCATAAAGACGGGGACCAGCGCCATCCGGAGAAGCGACAGGAGGTTCGGTACGTTCCAGATCTTAACGGGGGGTTTTTGCGTTTCGTTCATGATTTTGTCCTTTCTCTTGCAAAAAACGGTTCAGCGTTTCGGTTTGTTCAACTTGGTGACGCACTCGCCGACGAGATCGTAGTCGAGGGCGTCGGTGATCTTCACCTCGACGAATTTCCCGGCGGGGACGCGGACGGGCGACGAGAAATAGACCTTGCCGTCGATGTCGGGGGCGTCGGCTTCGCTCCGTCCGTAGTGGGTCCCCGCCACGACGTCGTAACCCTCGCAGAGGACGGTCACGGTCGAGCCGATCTTCGCCCTCTGGAGTTCGGCGCTGATCTCAAGCTGGGTCTGCATCAGGATATCGTAGCGGTCCTGTTTGACCTGCTCGTCTACCTGATCGGGGAAATCCGCCGCCGGAGTTCCCTCCTCCTGCGAGTACGGAAACGCGCCGAAGCGGTCGAACTTCGCCTCCTTGATGAAGGCGCAGAGTTCCGCAAAGTCCTCGTCGGTCTCGCCCGGGAAGCCGACGATGGCGGTGGTGCGTACCGTGACGCCGGGGATCGACTTCCGCACCCGTGCCACCGCGTCGCGGATCAGGGCGGCGTTGCCGTGGCGGTTCATCGCGGTCAAAATCTTGTCCGAGATATGTTGGATGGGGAGATCCATGTATTTGAGCAGACGCGGATTGTCCCGCATCTCGGCGATCAACTCGTCGGTGATCTTGTCGGGATAGCAGTAGAGCAGACGGATCCACGGGATCTTGGTTTCACGCGTGATCGCGCGTACCAGATCCGCGAGCGCGTACCGTCCGTAGAGGTCCAGCCCGTAGCGCGAGGTGTCCTGCGCGATCAGGTTGAGTTCCTTGACCCCGACCGCCTCCAGGTCCTTCGCCTCGGCGACGATCTCCTCGATTTTGCGGGAGCGCAGCCGTCCGCGGATCGACGGGATGGCGCAGTAGGTGCAGCGGTTGTCGCAGCCCTCCGCGATCTTGAGATACGCGGTGTATTCGGGGGTGGTGACCAGCCGCTCGCCCCCGAGCGGAGCCGATTCCTTATCTTTGAACGAGGAGAACTTTTCGCCCGCCTCGACCGCCTTGATCGCGGTCACGATCTCGTCGTAGCTGCCGGTGCCGAGCACGGCGTCGACCTCGGGCATCTCCTCGGACACCTGTTCGCGGTAGCGCTCGGCGAGGCATCCGGTCACGACGATCCCCTTTAACTTTCCGTTGGTTTTCAGCCACGCGACGTCGAGGATGTTCTCGATCGACTCCTGCTTGGCGCTCTCGATGAAGCCGCAGGTGTTGACGACGACGATATCCGCCTGCGTTTCGTCGGGGACGATCGCATAGCCCGCGTCGGCGAGTTTTTTCAGCATGACCTCGGTGTCGATCAGGTTTTTCGAACAGCCGAGCGAAACGAATCCGATTTTGGTCATATTCTTTCCTTTTCTTTCGGTTATCGGAACAAGCGGCGGAAGCGCGACCGGTACTTGACGCACCAGAGGATGATCAGCCGCGTGAGCAGAAAATCGTAGAGGATGAAAACCGCCTCCCAGAGGACCACCGCCGCGATCTTCAGCCACAGAGCGGAGGGGACCTCAAGCCCGAAGAACTTGAGCCCGAGCCACGCGGCAAAGGCGGCGAGCGCGTTGCCGACGAGCAGTTTCAGAAGAAAGGAGGGCAGTCGCGGGAGCCGTTCGAGCCAGTATTTTAAGATCGGCCAGATCCCGCCGAACAGAACGTACTCGACCGAAACGAAACGCCCCGGGAGCAGAAGGAACGAAAGCACCGACACCGAAACGTAGAGTAGCCACGGCCACGCGCCCCGGCATTCGATCACGACCAGAACGACGAAAATCGAGGCGACCATCACCGCCGCGAGGTCGGTCACGTCAAAGAGACTGCCGAGAAAGAGGAGCAGGACCGAGAGCGCGGCGAGCACCGCCGAGAGGGTCAGCGCGCGGACCGGTTTCATCTGCAGCCCCCGCAGAGGTTGCAGAGCAGATTGGCAAGACAGAGCGTGGTGCAGAAGTCGGCGTCGCAGCATCCCGCGCTCTCGCGGCGGTAGGCGCCCTCGTTATAGTAGGTGCTGCCGTAGCCCGACGCGGAACGGTTGAACATCTCTTTCGCCTGCTGGTATTCCCCGTTCTCCGGGTCCATTTCACACGCGGTCTCCAGTTCGCGCATCGCGTCGTTCATCCAGCCGCGGTGCATCAGCACGACGCTCTTCAGAAAGTGCCATTCGGCGCTCCGCTCGTTCTCGGGGATGCGCGAGAGGATGCCGTCAGCGGCGGCGGCGCGGCGGGAATTGAGATAGCGGCGCGCTTCGCAGTAGGCGGCGTAGTGCGGATCGTTCGGGTCGCCCCCGGTCCTGCCGTTGGACCCGGCGTTCGAACGGGTCTTGTTCCCGCCGTTCACTTTGGCGTTGATGCGCTCTTCCTTGATCGCGTCGTACGCCTCGTTGATCTCCTTCATCTTCTCAGTCGCAAGATCAGCGAGGGGATTGTCGGCGGAATAGTTGTCCGGGTGGTACTTTCGCGCCAGATTGCGGTACGCCTCCTTGACCTCCTCGTCGGTGGCGGAGGGCGGTATACCGAGTACTTCGTAGGGGTTCTTCATTCGGTTTCACCTCCCGACTTGGCGTCGGGATCCCTTTCTTGCGTCGGGTCTGCCGTAAGGTACGCGATACGGCGCACAAGACCGATATAGAGAATATTGTCGGTGATCTCGGAGAGGTCGCCGCGTTTCGGGGGAAGCAGGGCGACGGCGCGTTCGAGAGCCGTGAGTTCCAAAACCAGCGAGGTGTGGAGGGCGTTTTTCTCCTCCGGGGTCAGGTCGCGCCCGCCGTACGAAACGACGAGAGGGTTATAGTTCCCGCGGCGCCGGTCGTCGTCGTAATCCTCGGCGGCGTCGGCAACGTAGATGAAGCGTCCGGTATGCCGTCCGATCTCAAAGAGAACGCGGGCGTCGGCGCCGTCAAGCCCGTACGCAAACGCCGCGCCGAGCAGCGAACCGAAGGTCTCCGCGGCGGCGTCGCAGGAAGGGTTATTCTCCCGTTCGAGTGCGTCGAGCGAGTCAAGGCACCGTCTGAACTCGGCATCGAGGTCGGGGAGGTTCGCCCTTCGCTTCGCGCGCCGGAAGATCGGGAGCAACAGACGCGCGCGGAGCCGCTTTTTCGCGCCACGATCGCGGAGGTCGTCGCGGAGCTGATCGTAAGTCAGCAGCGCCGAGATACGGGCGGCGAGCTTGCCGATCTCCCCCGCGTCGGTCATGGGACGGCGGCGGAAGGGGTGGGCGATACAGCGGCGCGGGGTCGCCTTCGGGGTTTCGTTTGCAATCCGTAGACGGCAGATCAGAAAGAAGACGAAATCGTAGCTCAAGGAGAGCGTGGAGAGCCGACCGACGGTCTTTTTCCTCGTCCGGCAGAGCCCGCAGTAGAGAGCGCGGTAGGTCGCCTCCTCGCGGACGCGGAGTTCAGGGAGATACGGTTTCACGTAACCGAACACGCCGCCGCCCCCTTTCCAATACTTCTTCATTATAGTATTATACAGGATAACGGAGAGAAAATCAAGAGATTAGCGGCGCGCCGCAGGAAAAAGAATAGAACGGCGGGGAAAAGAAGGCGCGCACGCGAGATATCCTGCGGATGCGATATGCCTGCGGCGCGATATGTCCAAGGACGCGATATAAGACCGCCTTCGGCGCTTGCGATATGCCGCGCGCGGGGCGCGGCGTGAAGGGGGACGGGGGACGTGCGCTGCGCGCAATGACGTGTTGCTGCGCAACGTGATGTGCGCTTCACGCGTGATGTGCCGCGCGGAGCGCGGCGTGATGGATACGAAACCCGCCGCCGCGGCGTTCCAAGTCTTCCCCTTGAGGGGAAGATGTTGAGCGAAGCGAGACAAATGAGGTGGAGTCGGGATTCTTCAGCGGTTATATCCGTCTGATTTGCAGGGGAACACCTCATCCGGCGCAAGCGCCACCTTCCCCTCGAGGGGAAGGCAAGGTACGGATGAATTGCCGCAAGCGGCGCGAGATGTGCTTCGCACGCGAGATATCCTGCGGATGCGATATGCCTGCGGCGCGATATGTCCAAGGACGCGATATAAGACCGCCTTCGGCGCTTGCGATATGCCGCGCGCGGAGCGCGGCGTGAAGGGGAACGGGGGAAACGAATGAATTGACGGCAAAGCCGTCGTGAATTGCGCTCTCCGAGCGCGTGAATTGACGCTGCGCGTCATGAATTGCGCTGCGCGCATTGGGGAGGCGGAGGTCTTTCGTTGACAAAACCCGCGGGGTGTGCTATACTTGTCGCGTATCAAAGATTCGGAGGCACGGAATGTCCCGTATACGCGACTTTGCCCGGAAGCACCGGGAGGTCCTGCTCTATCTGCTGTTCGGTGCGCTGACCACCCTCGTCGGGTGGGCGGTGTATTTCGCCGTGCTGATCCCCGGGAAGCGCCTGCTCGGAATCCCGGTCGAGGAAACGAGCGGCGGCAGATACTTCGCGCTCTACACCGCGGCGCAAGTGATCCAATGGGTCGCCGCCGTCCTGTTCGCCTTCTTCACCAACCGGAAATGGGTGTTTGAGGACGGAAAAGAGGGAAAACCCCTCCGTCAGCTCCCGGTTTTCGCCGGGGGACGGCTCGCGACGCTCGGGCTGGATTACCTGATCACCTACTTCGGCGCGATCGGACTCTCGGCTCTGTTCCCCGCCCTCAACGCCGTTACGTTTCTCGGACGCGAATGGAATCTGAACGAGATCGGGGCGAAGGTGGTCGCCGCCGTAGTCGTCATCGTCTCAAATTACTTTTTCAGCAAGTTCCTCGTCTTCCGGAAAAAGAAAACGACGATCGCCGACCCGGAACCCGAAAACAACGACCCATCCTGAAAAACCCGGCGCGACGCGCCGGGTTTTTTCAGATAAAAGGAAACTCTCCCCTACGGAACAATCGGGGAGAGTTTTTTAAAAAGCTCGTTCAAGGGTTGACTTTTTTGTTCATTTGCTGTATAGTATTACACGGTTGCGTACAGTTTGTACGTGCAGAGCTATTGCGCCGGAGCGGATATAATTGTTTATTTTTGTAGGAAATACCGCTTTTCGCAGCTCTTTCTTCGCTGATCGCGAAGCGTTCATTTTTCAGCAAAAGCATCTCAGAATGAACAAATTGAAGACGGCGGACCAAAAAAATTGTGCGGGATCAAATGCAAAGGCAATCCGAAAAGGAGAGAATATGGAAACGATCAAACGAAATATCCTGTTGAACCCGGGGCCGTCGACGACCACCGACACCGTCAAGCTGGCGCAGGTGGTCCCCGATATCTGCCCCCGCGAAAAGGATTTTGCGTGCCTGATGAAGGGACTGCGCGAAGATCTGGTCAGGATCGTCCAAGGGGACCTTGCCGAGTACACGTCGGTCCTTTTCTGCGGGTCGGGAACGATTTGTATGGACGTCTGCCTGAACTCCCTTTTGCCGAAAGGAAAAAAGATCCTTGTGGTGAACAACGGCGCGTATTCCGCAAGAGCCGTCGAGATCTGCGCATACTACGGTCTGGCGCACGTCGACCTGCGCTTCCCGATCAACGAGGCGCCCGATCTGTCGTCCGTGGAAAGGGCGCTGCGGGACAACCCGGACGTCGCCCTCGTGTATACGACCCACAACGAGACCGGGACCGGGCTTCTGAACCCGATCCGGAAGATCGGCGCCCTGGCGCACCGATTCGGTGCGGTTTTCGTCGTGGATACCACGTCCAGTTACGCGATGATCCCGATCGACGTACAAAAAGACAATGTCGATTTCTGTATGGCAAGCGCCCAGAAGGGGATTGGGGCGATGACCGGTCTTTCCTTCGTAATCGGGAAGATCAGGGAGATCGAAAAGAGCAAGGATTACCCCCGACGCAGTTACTATTGCAATCTGTATCGGCAGTACGACTTTTTCGAGAAGACGGGAGAAATGAATTTTACACCGCCGGTGCAGACAATCTACGCGACGTTGCAAGCCCTGAAAGAGTATTTTACAGAGGGAGAGACCGCCAAGTGGGCTCGGCACACGCGGGTATTCAACGCCATCCGCCGGGGGCTGGACAAACTCGGGTTCCGGGAGTATATCAAACGAGATCTGCAATCGGGTCTGGTCGCCGCGGCGCTCTATCCGGACGACCCGAACTGGGATTTTATCGCGATCCACGACTACTGTTACGAGAGAGGGTTCACGATCTATCCCGGAAAGGTCGAAAAGAGGGGGATGTTCCGGCTCTGCGCCCTGGGAGCGATCGACGAAGCGGACGTCGAAGCGTTCTTTAAAGTTTTTGAGGAGGCGCTGCGGGTCAATCGCGTGACCATCCCGATTCTTTACAAGGAGACGAAAGAATGAAAACTGTCTACACGTGCTTTTGCACCGACGTCATCCACGAGGGGCATCTGAATATCGTCAAACACGCGCTTTCGTACGGGAAAGTGACCGTCGGGGCGCTGACCGACGGGGCGCTGATCCGCTACAACAGGTTCCCCAACGTTTCGCTCAAGGAGAGGATCAAGCTGTACGAACAGATCCCCGGGGTCGACCGGGTCGTGGTTCAGGATTCGATCCACTACGATCGGATCGTCCGGGAACTTCGTCCCGATTACGTGATCCACGGCGACAACTGGAAAACGGGAGCGGCGGGGATCATCCGCGAGCAGTTGATTCAAACGCTCGGAGAATACGGCGGAAAACTGATCGAGGTCCCCTATACGAAAAACGAAACCGTCGCAAAGATCGACCTGATGCTGGAAGAAAAGCTGGCGATGCCCGAATACAGACGGAAACGGCTGAAACAGCTGATTAAGATCTGTCCGATCGTCAAAACCATCGAGGCACATTCGGGGCTCACGGGTCTGATCGCCGAAAAGACGGTCGTGGACACCGGCGACGGAAAACTGGACCAATTTGACGCGATGTGGGTCTCGTCGCTCTGCGACTCGACCGCCAAAGGGAAACCGGACATCGAACTCGTCGATATGACCTCCCGTTTCCGAACGATCGACGACATTATGGAGGTCACGACGAAACCGATCATCTTCGACGGAGATACGGGCGGCTTGACCGAGCATTTCGTTTATACCGTACGAACGCTGGAAAGAATGGGCGTTTCCGCGATCATCATTGAGGATAAGACCGGGTTGAAAAAGAACTCTCTGTTCGGGACCGAAGTGAAGCAAACGCAGGACACGATCGAACATTTCTGCGAAAAGATCTCCGCCGGGAAGAAGATTAAACTGACCGACGATTTTATGATCATCGCCCGGATCGAGTCCCTGATCCTCGAACGGGGAATGGACGACGCACTGAAAAGAGCGTTCGCGTACGTGGCGGCGGGCGCCGACGGGATCATGATCCATTCCCGCAGGAAGGACCCCGAAGAGATTCTTGCGTTCTGCGACGCGTTCAGGCAGCGGGATAAGGAGACGCCGATCGTCGTCGTTCCCTCTTCGTTCAATTCGATCACAAACGAGGAGCTTGCGTCTCACGGCGTCAATATCGTGATCTACGCCAACCAGTTGACGAGAAGTGCCTTTCCCGCCATGCAGCAGACCGCGACCAACATCCTGAAATACCATCGGGCAAAAGAGGCGGACGAGCGACTGATGCCCATCAAAGAGATCATCACGTTAATCAACGAGCTGTAATGGGCGGAAAGGAGAAAAAAGATGACGAATGAAATAGCGATCCTGATGGCAGCCGGTATGGGAACCCGGATGGCTCCCCTGACCGACAGGATCCCGAAACCGCTGGTGCGCGTTTTCGGGGAACCGATGATCGAAACCCTGATCGAAGGGCTGGAAGCGCGCGGCGTCAAGCATATCTACGTGGTCATCGGATATCTCGGCGAACAGTTCCGGTCTCTTGCGAAAAAATACGATAACCTGACCCTGATCCGCAATCACGAATACGCGACCGTCAATAACATTTCCTCCGTTCACGCCGCGATCCCCGTGTTGGGAAATGAAGACTGTTTTATCTGCGAAGCGGATCTCTACGTTTCCGATCCGTCGATCTTTTCAGCCCGACTCGAGCACTCCTGTTACTACGGGATTATGGTCAAAGGGCACAGTGACGATTGGGTTTTCGAGAGGGACAAAGACGGCAGGATCACCCGGGTCGGAAAGGGCGGCGACGATTGCTTCAATATGTGCGGGGTCGCTTGGTTCCGAAAAGACGACGCCAAAAAACTCGCAGATGCGATCGAAAAGAAATACGCACGTCCCGGTACCTACGAAAACCTGTTCTGGGACGACGTCGTAAACGAAGAGATCCGGAACATCGACTTGACCGTTCACGAGATTTTCGGCGATCAGATCGTTGAAATTGATTCGGTCCCGGAACTCGAAAGGATCGATCCGCGTTACAAGGAGTACAACTGAAATGAAGATCGAAGATTTTCTCTCGGCGCTGGGCGCGGACTTTTTTACGGGGGTCCCCGACAGCCAACTGAGGGCGCTGTGCGACTGTCTGATCGACCGATACGGCGTCAACGGCGTCAATCATATCATCGCCGCAAACGAGGGAAACGCCGTCGGATTGGCGGCGGGTTATCACCTTGCCACAGGGAAAACTCCGGTGGTCTATATGCAGAACAGCGGCGAAGGCAACGCGATCAATCCCATCGCCTCCCTGCTGAACGAAAAGGTGTACGGGATCCCGTGTATTTTCATCGTCGGATGGAGGGGCGAACCAGGCGTACACGACGAACCGCAGCACGTCTTTCAGGGCGAGATCACCTGCAAGCTTCTCAATACGATGGACGTCCGCCATATGATCCTCTCGGCGGATACGACGCGGGAAGAGGTCGAAAAAAAGATGGCGGAATTCAACCCTCTGCTCGCCCGGGGAAAGCAGGTGGCATTCGTCGTCCGGCGCGGCGCGCTGCAATACGGGGGCAAGGTCGAATACAAGAACGGCTGTGTGATGACAAGAGAGGAGATCATCCGGCGCGTCGTCGCCGTTTCGGGGGACGATTTCATCGTTTCGACGACCGGCAAGGCGTCCCGGGAACTGTTTGAGATCCGGGAAGCCCGGGGCGAGGGGCACGGTCACGATTTTCTGACCGTCGGATCCATGGGTCACGCCTCCTCTATCGCGCTCTCGGTCGCGCTCCAAAGACCCGACGCGAAGATCTGGGTGATCGACGGCGACGGCGCGGCGCTGATGCATATGGGTTCCCTTGCCGTCGTCGGCGCGTACCGTCCGCGCAATCTGGTCCATATCGTCGTCAACAACGGCGCGCACGAAACGGTCGGCGGTCAGCCGACGGTGATGGGGAGCGCGGATCTTGTCAAAGTGGCAAAAGGGTGCGGATACGAAAACGCGGTAAGCGTCGCTTGCTGCGAAGATCTGGACGACGCGCTGAAACGGGCGAAAGCAAAAAACGAACTGTCGTTCATCGAGGTCAAATGCGCCATAGGCGCAAGAGACGATCTCGGAAGACCGACCACCACGGCGCAGGATAACAAAAGAGCGTTTATGGAAACGCTGAAGTGCGCTGACGCGAAATGATGTGTTGCTTCGCAACGTGATGTAACCTGCGGCAGTGATGTGCGCTTCGCGCGTAATTTGTTGCGCCGGGCGCAACGTGACGGTTACATTTTGCAAACTAACCGCGCCGGCAGATGCTGTCAGGCGCGCACAGGTGAGTGCAGAATCCCCGTTCTCGACCCGAAGCTGTATCTTCATACTGCGAGAGGGAGAGAACGGGGAGAGGAAAACGATCTTTAATAAAAAGGAGAAAACCGCTTGCGATGCCGCAAGCGGTTTTCATCATTAGAGGCGTTTTGCTGTGCGGAAACTGCGAACAGCGCGGAAGGCATGAACGGATAAACAATACTCCTTTTCGTTTTCCGGTCTGTGCCGCCTGTGCACGTCGTCAGTTATCCCAGTTATGATAAACGTCCGAAACGTCGTCGTCTTCGTCGAGTTTCTCGAGAAGAAGTTCCATGTGACGGATATCGTCGTCGTTTGCGAGTTCGACGGTGTTGTTCGGGACCATCGAGCGTTCGGCGGAGTCGAGCGTGTAGCCCGCGGCGGTCAGGGCGTCGCGGACCGATTCGACGTCGTCGGGTTCGGTGAAGATCTCGAACACGCCCTCTCCCGACTGGAGATCGGAGGCGCCGGCTTCGAGCGCGCATTCCATCAGCTTGTCCTCGTCGATCTCGCCGTCCTCGTCGACGATGACGATGACGCCCTTCTCCTCGAAGAGATAGGAGACGCAGCCGTTCTGACCGAGGTTGCCGCCGAACTTC
>JAGCYR010000129.1 GCA_017960705.1 Clostridia bacterium
CACTCCAGGGCGATCGGGCATTCCGCGATGGTGGGCGCCGCCACCTCGTCGGACGGCAGGAGCGTGAAGCCGCACTTCTCGAACTTGTCGACCTTCGCCCCGGTGAAGGTGCCGCAGTAGTCGACCGCTCTCGCCAGCGACGTCGGCGGCAGATGGAGCACGAATTCGCGGCTGCGCTCCAGCATCCCCTAGGACTGGCGGCGGGTGCGCACCGAGATATAGGTGGTCGGCGGCACGGTCGAAAGGATCCCGGTCCACGCCACCGTCAGTACGTTTTTCTCGTCTCCGTCCGCCACCGTCACCAGCGCGGGCGGGACCGGCGCCGTCAGGGCGCCGCCCTTTAATTTGATCCGTCCCATGATCTCACTTCTTGTTCTGCATCGACTTCCACCCGGCGATAAGGAACGGCGCGGGCAGCAGCTTCGAGAGCAGATGTTCGAGTTTCGTGTACCAGTTGGTCGTGTAGAGCGCCCGTCCGCGTTTGGCGGCTTTCACGGCGCCCCTGACGCAGCGGTCGGCTTTGAGCAGCGGCTTGCGCTTCTCCATCGGGGGCTTGTGGACGTCGTCCCCCTCCTTGTCCGCGACCGAGAAGAATCCGGTGTCCACCCATCCGGGACAGAAGACCGTGCAGCTGATCCCGAGGTGTTTCAGCTCCTCGCGCAGCGCCCGCGAATAATGGAGAATGAACGCCTTGCTCGAAGCGTAGATATTGAAGTTCGGGAGAGGGCAGAAGACCGAGCCGCTCCCCAGTTCGACGATATGCCCGCCGCGCACGGTGTACGGGATCGCCATCCGGGTCACGGCGACCGCCCCCTTCACGTTGAGGTCGATCATCTTGAAGACGTCCTCGTCCGACACCTCGTCGAACCGCCCGAACACCCCGAACCCGGCGGCAGAGATCACCCACGAGAGGGTCGGCTTCGCTTCCGCAAGCGCGTCTTTCAGAGCGGCGAGCCCTTCCTCCGTCGCAAGGTCGGCACAGACGATCCGCGCCGGCACGCCGAGCTCCGCTGAGAGTTTTTCCATCTCTTCGCGGCGCCTGGCGACGAGAAACAGTTCGTCGCATTCCCCGAGTCCCGCAAGACGGCGGGCGAACTCGCGCCCCATCCCGGAACTTGCCCCGGTGATCAGCGCCGCCCGCTTGACGGGCTTCGTTTGGTTATCGGTCATACCGTTCTCCTTCCCCCGAGCGATCGGGAGCGTCGGTTTCATTTTCGTCTGATTTTCTCAATCTCTCCGATGATTTCGGCAACCGCCCCCTCGGCGTTGTTCCGACGGGTCACCCGGTCGGCGGCGGCTTTCACCTCGTCGATCGCGTTGGCGACGGCGTAGCCGATATCGGCTTCTTCGAGCATCGGGATATCGTTCTCGTAGTCCCCGACCGTGACGAGCAGATCCGCCCCGGTTTTTTCTTTCAGGAAGCGGACGGCGCCGCCCTTGTTGCTCTCGCGATTGATGAACTCCAGTCCGATCGGCCAGCTCCGCGCCGCTTCGAAACCCGTGCCGGCGATGATCTTCCGGGCGGTATCGCGCAGGATCTCGCCGTGCTCGCCGTCGTCGGTGACGAGCAGCGCCTTGTAGCAGGGGATGCGCTCGATCTTTTCGCGATCCCGTTCGTACTCTTCCCGCGTGTAGGTCGTCGAAACGCCTACCCCTGCGGGATACTGCAGAAACTTCGCCGGGTAAGGGAAAGCGTCGAGCACCCGGTCGATATACGAAAAGATCGTCGGATCGAGCGTCTCTTCGCGCAGGGGCGTTTGCGTTACGGGATCGACGATCAGCGCGCCGTTCAGGGCGATCACCGCGGCGTTCGGCGTAACCTGATCTCTGAAGGAGAGGATGTAGTTCGGGTAGCGCCCGGAGCAGACGGTGAAGCGCCCGCCGTTCTCCTGAAAATAGCGGATCGCCGCCCGGTTTTCGGGGCAGACCTCGTTCCCGGGGGCAAGGCGCCCGCACGAGAGCGAACCGTCCCAATCCGAGCAGATCAGTACGCCGTCAAAGATGCCCATGGGAATTCTCCTTCGTTTTTCTCTCTCCGATTATAGCATTTTCCCCCGTCAATGTCAATTCTCCCGCCCGAAAATGCGGCGGCGCGCCCTTGACTTTCGCCGCGGTCTGTGGTAAACTGGGAAAAGAAAACGACCCGGGAGGAAAACGATAGATGAAAACCGCCGGAAGACTGCTCGCCATATTGCTCGCCGCTCTTATGATCGCGGCGACGTTCGGCTGTTCGCTGATGCCGACGAACTCGGGCGGCGGGGGAGGGAATTCGACCAAAGCTCCCGCGACCGCCGCGACCACCGCCGTCCGGACCGAAGCGGCGCAGGAGGACGACCTGATCGAGGTGCGCACGCTCTACCGCGATCTGTTCGATTCTCTTACCAAGTCGGAAACCTCCGTCGTCTACGACGATCCCTCGGTCGGGACCAAGCTCCGCGCATCGTCGACCTTGACCAAAGACGGCGAGACCCTCACCTATCAGGCGAAGGTCGATCGGCTGAATCCCGCCGACGCCGAACGCTTCGTCACCGAAGAGACCCTCGATCCCGTCGTCGGAACGGTCGACGAGATCCGCGAAAACTACGCCGGGCTCTTCGTCTGGGACCGCGTCGCGACCGGGCTGATCCTCGCGACCCCCGAGGTGGCGCAGGGCTACGTCGCGTCCCCTGTGATCGCGTCGGACGCGGAAGGAAAGATCCTCACCGCCTCCGTCCCCGACGACCGGCTCGAGGACTTCTTCGGGATCGAACTCCCCGGCGTGACCGGGATGACGATCGCCGTCGCCTACACCGCGTCCGCGATCAGATCGCTCTCTCTCGCCTACACGCAGAACGCCGCGTCGGTCACGGTGACGGTGACGTACACGTATTGAAAAAGAAAACGCAGGGCGCCCGATTCAGACTCCGCGTTTGAAAAGGAGAAACGATCTTATGAAATTGCGTCCTTTTTTACGGTTCCCCGGATTTCGTTTCAAAGCCCTGACGCTCAGTTACGACGATTGTTTCGTCTACGATATCCGCTTGAAGAAAATACTCGACGCCTATAACGTCAAATGCACGTTCAACGTTCCCTCCGATTGGCTTTTGGATCGCGACGAACCCAAACGCAAACTGATGACCAAGCAGGAAGCGCTGGATCTGTACTCCGACGGTAAGTGCGAAGTCGCCTGCCACGGCTCCCGCCACCTTCCCCTTGCGGAAATGCCCTTTGAAATGGGGACGCGGGATATCATCTCCAACCGTCTGACGCTGGAAAAAATGTTCGGCGGCGTGGTAAAAGGGTGCGCTTACGCCCGCGGCTCCGTGAACGAACGGGCGGTGGAGATCCTGCGCTGCTGCGGGATCGAATACGCCAGGACCATCGACAGCACAGGCAATTTCGATCTTCCCGAAGATTGGCTGCGTTGGGATCCCACCTGTCACCACGACGATCCCCGTTTGATGGAGTTGGCGGAAGAATTCGCAAAGCCCTACAATACCAAACAGTACGTGTGGAACAAACGTCCCGAACTCTTTTATCTGTGGGGACATTCCTACGAATTCAACGACGAAAACAACTGGGAAGTGATGGAGAACTTCTGCAAAGCGGTCAGCGGCCGCGATCATATCTGGTACGCCACCAACGGCGAGATCGCGACCTACGTAAAAGCGTACGACGCGCTGCGTTTCTCCGCCGACGGAAACACGGTCCAGAACCCCACCTGCACCGACGTTTGTATTTCCTGCTTTGAAAACGATTATTTCATCCCCGCCGGAAAAACCGTCGTTTTAAAGGGCTGACCGTTCCGCTTCTCTCTTCTCGTCCCGACCCCGAAACGTCCGCGCCGCCCCGCCCCGCCCCGCCGTTTTCCCGCGCCCCCGGCTTTTCTTCTTTTTTGCAAAAAGCCCTTGACAAACCCCCTCGCGTGTGATATGATATTCAAGCATTCCGAAACGCGGGTTTGGCGGAATTGGCAGACGCGTAAGATTCAGGTTCTTATGACCGCAAGGTTGTGAAGGTTCAAGTCCTTTAACCCGCACCATTCCAGAATCAAAACGAACTCGGCGCAAGCCGGGTTCGTTTTGATTCTGGAACGATACAGAGAGAATGGGACGCGGAACCGACTTTTGCGCCTGCGCAAAAGTCTTGGCGTTTGCCCATCCGATAAGGTCTTTCTTTCACTTTGTCGGGGCAAATGCCGTTCAACGCGTCCTTTAACCCGCACCAACGACCGGGGAGCGCCCAACAAGGCGCTCCCCTGTCGTTGGTGCGGGCGTCGGCTTGAACCGGAATGTTTCCCATTCCGGTTCCCCGACGGCTCGCAAGCATAGTC
>JAGCYR010000130.1 GCA_017960705.1 Clostridia bacterium
GATGAGCAAAAGCGCGTTTTACGATCTGCTGACGAAGGAGAAGTAACCGAGGACGGGAATTTCGTCTTTGACGATTATTTGGGTCATCTGCCCCAAAAAGGGCGCCGCCCACGAGTGGCGGCGCCCTTTTTGGAGCAGATGACGGGAATCGAACCCGCGTAGTCAGCTTGGGAAGCTGATATTCTACCATTGAACTACATCTGCGTAGCGGATTATATTGTACTATATCGAAGACGGTTTGTCAAGAGCGAAAATGAAAAAAAGAGAAAACAATGCGGCGCTCCTTTCCTCTCTTGCAATCCGCCGAGGGATATGGTATTATGTTAGGGGGAAGATTGTAATGATATACGGCTCCGTGTCGAAACAAACAGATCATAATTCTTCGCCCGAGTTCTGTTTGGTGGTGTTTATGGATGAGATCAGCATTACCCTTATGCTCGAACAGACGGAATCGAGCGTTTTATACGTTTGCTCCCCAATGTAGCCGGTTCTATAAAGCAGTTCAAGCCAATAGCCGGTTTCACTCGCCTCTTTCAGAGCAATCTGCAGTTTTGCAATGAAATCGGGCTTGCCATGTGCATACTGCGCCTCGCGGATATTCGCGCCTATGGATGTGCCGCTTCTTCCGATTTGATTGGAGATTGTTGATTCGTGCTTTGCTTTCAGATCTTTAACAAGATCAATGATTGAAACGGCAAAATCGAGAGATTGCGTGCGAAGTTTTGATTCTTGCATAATCGTCTCCCTGTAGTGAAGTTTGCGCCGTTGGCGCAAGTGAAGTTACGGCTTACGCCGTAGTGAAGTATGCCGCAAGCGGCAAGTGAAGTTACGTGCTCCGCCACTCACGCCCGCAGGCACTTCACGAGGCGCAGCCTCACTTCACGCACGAAGTGGGCTTCACGTTCCGCGTCAGCGGAGCACTTAGTTGAAAGAAACCCGGTTTGTCCGGGAGACAAATCGGGTTTCTTTCATGGAGCTGGTGGTGAGATTTGAACTCACGACCTGCTGATTACGAATCAGCTGCACTGCCCCTGTGCTACACCAGCAGACGGATCTCTTTGAAATCCGCGGTTTATTCTATCACGGATTCGGGCGTTTGTCAATAGATAAAACGAAAACGGAAAGGTTTTTTATGAATTTATGCAATCCCCGGGTGATCCGGGAACTGATGGCGGAAGCCGGGATCCGGTTCCGGCGCGACCTCGGGCAGAATTTTTTGATCGATCCCACGGTCCCCGAAGAGATCGCGGAGATCGCTTCTCCCGACCCGGAATCGGTGATGCTGGAGATCGGACCCGGGATCGGATGCCTGACAAGCGAACTCGCGGAGCGCTACCGTCGGGTGGTCGCCGTCGAGATCGACCGCGGGCTGATCCCCGTGCTTGAAAAAACGCTCGCGGAGTGCGACAACGTGACGGTTGTATACGACGACTGTATGACGTGCGACCTCGCCAAACTGCTCTCCGACGCGGGCGGAGGGGTTCCCGGGGTCGATTTCCCGGTCTCAGTCGCCGCCAATCTTCCCTATTATATCACCACCCCGATCCTGCTCAGGCTGCTGGAATCGGGCATCCGTTTCTCCCACGTGACCGTTATGGTGCAGAAGGAGGTCGCGGACCGTCTGGCGGCGTTGCCCGGCTCGAAAGACTACGGCGCGATCACCGCGGTCCTCGGCTACTACGGGACGGTCGAACGCTGCTTCACGGTGTCGCCCGGCAGTTTCCTGCCCCCGCCCGCCGTTTCGTCCGCGGTGGTGCGGATCGACCTATATCCCGAACCGGCGTTTTCTCCCCTGTCGGAAAAGCTCTTTTTCGATACGGTCCACGCCGCGTTCGAGCAGAGACGCAAAACGCTGGTCAACGCCCTCTCCGCGCGGTTTTCCGACGTTCCGAAAGAGAAGCTCGCGGAGATCGTCGTCTCCTGCGGTTTCCCTCCCGACGTTCGGGGCGAACGGCTCGGAACGGGCGACTTCGTCAAGCTCTCCGACGCGATCTTTCGGGCAAGGAACGGCGTCTGACCCCCTTTCGCCAAACTCCTACAAAAAAACTTTGACTTCCGAAGGTTTTTTTGTCGAAAACGATTGACGAAAAGGACGGAATGTGCTAAACTTAAAGTACCAAATATTTTTACAGGAGGGTTTTCTCAATGGCAGCCAAAAAGGATTACTTCGGTCTCGACAGACTCATCAGCATCATCCTCGCCATCATCCCCTTCACCGCCTGGATCTGCGGTGTCATCACCCGTCTGACGGAAGGCAAGATCGTTGCCGGTATCATCCGGATCATCCCGTTCGCCGGGCTCTTGATCTGGATCGTCGACCTGATCTGCATGATCACGAAGGGCGAGATTTGGCGTCTGATCGATATGTGATCGAATCTACTTAAAACGCGGTCGCTTGCAAACGCAAGCGACCGCGTTTTTTTTGTTTTTGGCGGATCAAGCGGCTTCTTTCTCTTCGACAACGACGCCGCCGGTGAGTTCCTGATAGAACTCGGCGCGAGCCGCCTCGTTATAAGGATAGACCCACAGAACGCCGATCCCACAGGCGAGCATACCGACGATGTACCAGCCGATGAAAGACAGATCCAGAACGAACAGTTTCCACTTGTTGCCGTCCATGATCCGACGGCTCTCGTCGATGCACTGTTTCCAATCCCAATCGGGGTGGTCGATCGCGAGATAGAAGGACATCGAGTAGGAGTACGTCTTCACGATCCCGGGGATGATGAAGAGGAGGTACCACAGGATAATAAAGATATTCTGCAGGAGCCCGAGGAGCAGAAGACGGACGAAACCGCCGTCGGTAAAGCCCTTTAACAGATCGCCGAAATCGACCGACTCTTTCCCGCGGGCAAGCGAGAGGAAGATCAGGGCGAGACCGAAGCTGAGCGGGCCGATCAGGATCAACTCACCGATACCGGTGAACGAAACGGCGGACACGATCAGGGAGACGATCAGGATCGCCACGAGCGCCATCAGCCAGTTGGCGGCGAAGATGTTGCCTCCGAGTTTTGCCCTTGCACGGGCGCGGAGTTCGGGACGGGAAACGTTCATAATGAAAACCTCCAAACGGTATTGTACTTTCGTACTTTTTTTATTTTACTCTTTTTGCGCCTTTCTGTCAAGGGACGGGGCGCTTTTTGTCAGAAAAACCGATCCTTTCCGGACAGCCCCGCAAAGTACTTCCGGACAAGGTCGGCGGGAACGACCGTGAACGCGAGCAGGATCACCCGCAAAAGAAGCCGCGGTTCGAGCGGAACGGTACGGAACAGTTCCCCGCCCCGATAGACCATCAGGAGCTGGATCGCGGAGATCAGAGCGATCAGGGGAAGGAAAAGCCGGTTGCGGAGCATCCCCGAAAACAGCCGGAGGCGCTCGGTGCGGGCGTTGACGCAGTTGAAGAGCCCCGCGAAAACGAACAGTACGAAGAAGGCGGAGAGGAACCCGACAGGGTCGGAGGCGTACCCGAATACGCGGCGGAAGACCGGCAGGACGAGGAATCCGACCGCGAGCAGGAGCGTGTAGCCGCCGGTCACGGCGATCTGTCCCTTCATATAGTTATTCAGGATGGGCTCGTCGCGGCGTTTGGGCTTTTCCCTCATCCGCGAAGAAAGCGGCGCCTCGCAGGCGAACATCAGCCCGCCGAGAGTGTCCATGATCAGGTTGACCCAGAGCATCTGGACGATGGTGATGGGGGTCGGGAGCCCGAGCAGCTGACCGATCAGCGACACCCCGACCGCCGCGAGATTCATCATCAGCTGAAAGGTGATGAACTTGCGGATGCTGGAAAAGATGGTGCGCCCGTAGAGAACGGTCTTCGAAACCGAAGCGATGCTGTTGTCGAGCAGTACGACGTCCCCCGCTTCCCGCGCGACCGAGGTCCCGCCGCCCATCGCGAACCCTACGTCCGAGAGCCGGAGGGCGGGCGCGTCGTTGATTCCGTCGCCGGTCATCCCGACCACAAGCCCCGCCGCCTGCGCAAGCCGCACCAGACGCGTTTTGTCCGACGGAACGGCGCGGCATACGACAGACAGGCGCGGCAGGACCATCAAGAGCTCCGCGTCGGTCATATTCCGGAGTTCCGCGGCGTCGTACAGCAGTTCCCCGCCGTCGGGACGGTAGAGTCCGCACGCCTCCGCGACGGACGAAGCGGTGCCGGCGTTATCCCCCGTAACCATCACGACCCGGATCCCGGCGCGGCGGAGGGTCTCGACCGTCGTTTTCGCGTCGCGGCGCACGCGGTCGGAGAGCAAGAGGCACGCGACGAGGGTAAGCTCCCCGAGCCCCTCGACCGAATCCGCGATCTTCTCAGACGTGAGAACGGCGAGGACTCTTGCGCCGCGGGACGACGCGTTTGCGACGAGGGATAAGAAACGGGCGCGCGCCGCCTCGTCGAGCGGTTCCGTTCCGCCGTCCGGAAGCATCCGCTTCGTCGCCCGGGGGATCAGATAATCGGGCGCCCCCTTGACCAAAACCGACGGAACCACGCCCGTAAGAGAGACCACGGAGAATTTGCGTTCGGATGAAAAAGGCACGAACGAGACCGCCCGCACGCTGCCCGACACTTTGTCGCGGGAGAACGCCTCCGCCGCGGCGCGTTCGGTCGCGTTGCCGAGCAGCCCCACGCCGGGCGAGAGCACTCCCTCGCGGTTGAAGCGCGCAGAGAGCGCCAGAGCCGAGTGGATCGCGGGACATTCCCGCCGCGTTTCCCCGATCTTTCGTTCCCGCCCGTCGGGTGTGAGGATATTCGTCAGATTCATCTTCCCCTCGGTCAGCGTGCCGGTCTTGTCGGTGAACAGGATATTCATACTGCCCGCCGTCTCGATGCCGACCGGCTTTTTGACGAGGACGTGATCGCGCATCATACGCCGCATATTGGAGGAAAGAACGACGGTGATCATCATGGGCAGCCCCTCGGGAACGGCGACCACGATCACCGTGATCGAGAGCGTCAGGGCGCGGATCAGAGTGGAGAAAAGGAAGCTCGGGTCGGAGAGCAGCGCCCCCATCCCGGAGAGCGAGAACCCGCCCCCGACGACGATCTCCCGGAACAGGTAGGAGAGCGCGATCACCCCGGCAGAGAGGTAGCCGATCCGGCTGATCTGTTTGGCGAGCCGGGAAAGCCGGAGTTTCAAGGGGCTTTCCCGCGTTTCGGTCTGCAATTCCGACGCGAGTTTACCGAAGACCGTCGCGTCCCCGACCCGTCCGACCCGCGCGACCCCCTCGCCGCCGGTCACGAACGCCCCCGAGAAGAGCTGGTGCGGATCGTCGAGCGACCATTCGCCGGAGAAAACGCCGGGGGTTTTCCGAAACTCGCGCGTTTCGCCGTTCAGAGCCGACAGATCGAGCGAAAGAGAACCCGAGAGCAAAACGCAGTCCGCGGGGACGCGCTCGCCCGCCGAGAGGAGCAGAAGATCCCCGACGACCAACTCCTCCGAGGGGAGCCGGAGCCGCTCTCCGTCGCGGACGACCACAGACGCCGCCTCTCCCGCCTCGCGTGAGAGTTTCTCGAAGGCGCGTTCGCTGCCGTATTCCGACGCGGTGGAAACGAAAGAGGAAACCAAAACGGCGAGCACGATCCCGCCGACTTCATACCAGTTGCACTGCCGGAAGGTGAACGCGACCTCGACCGCGACCGCCGCGAGCAGGACGCGGATGATGGGATCCCCGAGATTACCGAGCAGACGGGAGAGAAATCCCCGTTTTTTCTTCGCGGTCAAGCGGTTCGCCCCGTGGCGGGCGCGGGATTCCGCCACCTCGCCCGGCGTCAGCCCCCGTCCGACCGTACTTTCCAGCGCCATATACACCCCGCCTTTCGTCACTTGTCCGCACCATTCTATTCACCGTTCGGACGCTTCATTACGCTGGGAGCAAAAAGCACGAAAAAACCGCAAAAATCCGACGAAATCCGTCAGTTCGCCAC
This sequence comes from Clostridia bacterium, assembly GCA_017960705.1. GTDB lineage: Bacteria > Bacillota > Clostridia > Oscillospirales > CAG-272 > UBA1740. Next base: position 5,924 of record JAGCYR010000130.1, read on the forward strand.
TTGACATTTTCCTTGTTTGGTGATATATTATATTTGGTGGAAGTTGGGGTTTTCCCGGGCTGTGGATTTCGGTCACGCCGGGAGGATGAACCCCTTCCCTCTCCCGTAAGGGAGCAACTCCGACAGATCAAGGAAGGAGAGATTTGCTTTTTGCAGATCGGGATTCGGCTTTGGGAAATAAAAAACAGAACGTGAACGCCGGGATGGCAAACGCCGCTTCACTACAGGCGGAGCTGGCTGCCGGCGCCGGTTCCGACGCGTACAAGACCGTCGCCGCCATCTTTGACGAAGGGACCTTCGTCGAGACGGGGGCGCTCGTCACGCGCAGATTCTCGGAGGTCCCCGGTCAGGGCGACGCCGAGCTCGCGGGCGCCGTTACCGGCTACGGCGCGGTGGACGGCAAACTGACCTGCGCATTCCTGCTCGACGCTTCGCGTTGCAAGGGCGCGATCGACGGCAAGACCGCCGAGAAGATCGCGTCTCTTTACGACCTCGCGAAGAAGAACGGCGCGCCGGTCGTCGGCGTGTTCGACAGCGTGGGCGCGAACGTATTCGAGGGCGTTTCGGCGCTCGCGGCGTACGGACGGATCATCTCCTCCGTGGCGAGTGCGTCCGGAATCGTCCCGCAGATCGCCCTGATCTCGGGCAAGTGCATCGGCACTCTGTCTGCCGTCGCCGCGATGTTCGATATCGCTATTCTTGAAGAGGGCGCGTCGCTCTACGTGACCGATCCCTCCCTGACGGGTGAAAAGGACGGGCAGGCGCCGGTCCTCTCCGCCGTCGCCGAAAAAGGCAAAGCCGCGGATATTGTCCGCACGCTGATCTCCTTCCTGCCCCCGTGCGCGGGGTGCGGGGTCGCGGTATCGGAGTGCAAGGACGACCTCAACCGCCGTCTTGCAAACGCTCTTCCCGCCGACGCCGCGTCGATCCTTGCCGCGGTCGCGGACAGCGGACGTTCGATCTCGGTTTCGTCCTCCGGCTCCCTTCTCTGCTCGTTTGCCGAGATCGGCGGGGTCCGCTGCGGGGTCGTCGTCTCCGACGCGAAGAAAGACGGCGGCAGGATCGACGCGCTTTCCGCCCGTACCGCCGCCCGCTTCGTCGACCTGTGCGACGCCTACTCGCTGCCGGTCGTAACGTTGGTTGATTCGCTCGGCCTTACGGTCTCGGGCGAGAATGAAAAAGCTCCCTATTCGACCGACCTTGCGCGGCTCGCTTTCGCCTATACCGGGGCGAACGTTCCGAAGGTGACGGTCGTGATCGGTCACGCGATCGGCGCGGCTTTCCCGCTGCTCGGTTCGCGCAGCACCGGCGCCGACGGGGTCTACGCCGTCGAGGGTTCCGAGATCGGGATCCTGTCCGCCGACGCCGCCGTCGCGTTCGCCTTTGAAGAGGCGATCGCGGAAGGCAGGACAAAAGAGGAACTCCGCGACGAATGGAAGCAGACGGTCGCCTCCCCCGCCGCCGCAGCCGCGACCGGCGAGATCGACGGGGTGATCCCCGCGTCCGAGGTCCGCTGCCGCATCGCGTCGGCGCTCCTGATGCTCTCCGCCAAGGGAACGGTCGACGCGCCCTACCGTGCGATCCGTCCGCTCTGATAGGAGGGGTTTATGACGTTTCTTGCCGTTGACGTAACCAAACCGCTCGAGAGCGCGGGAGAGAAATTTGCCTACGGAGGGCAGATGCTCCTGATCGGTATGAGCGTGGTGTTCTCGGTCCTCCTGATCCTCTGGGGGGCGCTCGAACTCTTCCACCTGATCGTCACGAAACTGCCCGCCGCCATTGAAAAGAAGCGGGCGAAAGAGACCCCTGCCCCGACCGAACCGGTCGCGGAGATCGTCGCAGAAGACGAAGACCAAGAGATCGTCGCGGTCATCGCCGCCGCGATCGCAGCCGCAAACGAAGAGAACCCCGCGGGATCGTTCCGGGTGGTTTCCTTCCGCCGCGTCTGACCTGATACCGAACAATACGAAAGGATCATATATCATGAAAAACTATCGGATCACCGTAAACGGAAAAACCTACGAGGTCACGGTCGAGGAGACCGGCGCGAGCGCGCCCGCCGCTCCCGCTGCACAGACCGCCGCTCCGGCTCCCGCTCCCGCGGCTGCCGTTGCTCCCTCCGTCCCCGCCGGCGCCGAGAAAGTCACCGCCCCGATGCCCGGGACCGTCCTTGCCGTGAAGGTCGCGGTCGGTCAGTCGGTCAAAAAGGGCGAGACCGTCGTCCTGCTCGAGGCGATGAAGATGGAGAACGAGATCCCCGCTCCCCGCGACGGCGTGATCGCGTCGATCGCGGTGAACAAGGGCGCCTCGGTCCAGTCGGGCGATCTGCTCCTTTCTCTCAAGTAATATCGGGGGTCGTTATTCGATGAACATTATCGAAGCGTTCGGTCGATTCTTCCGAGGGACCGGCTTCGCGGGTCTCGGTTGGAAGACGATCGTTATGTATCTGATCGTATTCACGCTCGCGTACTTTGCGATCGTGAAGAAGTTCGAGCCGCTGCTCCTGCTTCCCATCGCGTTCGGTATGCTGCTCGCGAATCTCCCGTCCGCCAATCTGATGCACCTCGAATTCTTCTTCGACGAGCATTACTTCGGGGGCGACGGCGCGGTATTCGCCGACAAGCTGAAGGAGTTTCTCGCGGCGCAGGGTCTGATCGAGCCGGGAGCGACCTTCGAGTCGTTTGCGGATCTCTTCGACGCGGCGGCGATGAAGTTTCACGGGATCGAGAACGTCGAGGCGTTTACCGAGGCGTTCCGATCGTCCGTCCTCGCCGATTACGCCACCCTCTCCGAGGATCTTGCGCTCCACGTCAAGATGTCGGTGATGGTCAAAGAGGTCTTCAATAACGGAGGCCTTGTCGATATCCTCTATCTCGGCGTGAAACTCGGCATCTACCCCGCCCTGATCTTTATGGGCGTCGGGGCGATGACCGACTTCTCTCCCCTGATCGCCAATCCGAAGAGTTTGGTGCTGGGCGCCGCCGCGCAGTTCGGCGTGTTCGCCGCGTTCTTTGCCGCGCTCTTCCTCGGCTTCTCGCCTATGCAGGCGGGCGCGATCGGGATCATCGGCGGCGCCGACGGTCCGACCGCCATCCTCGTCACCAAACAGCTCGCCCCCGAACTGCTCGGGGCGATCGCGATCGCCGCGTACAGCTATATGGCGTTGATCCCGCTGATCCAGCCGCCGTTCATGAAGCTGCTGACCACCCAGAAGGAACGGGCGATCGTGATGGAGAACCCGCGCAAGGTCTCCAAAGTCGAGCGCGTGATCTTCCCCATCCTCGTTACCCTGCTCGTCACCCTGATCGTGCCGGACGCGGCTCCCCTCGTCGGGTTTTTGATGCTCGGCAACCTCTTCAACGTGTCGGGTGTGACCGAACGGCTCTCCAAGACCGCGCAGAACGAACTCATCAACATCATCACCATCTTCCTCGGCGTGTCGGTCGGGGCGACGGCGAACGCCGCGAACTTCCTCTCGCTCTCGACTTTGAAGATCATCGTTCTCGGGCTCTGCGCCTTCATCCTCGCGACCTGCGGCGGACTGCTCCTCGGGAAACTGATGTGCTTCCTCACCCGGGGAAAGATCAATCCGCTGATCGGTTCCGCCGGCGTTTCCGCCGTTCCGATGGCGGCTCGCGTCTCGCAGGACGTCGGACGGCGTGAGAACCCCTCCAACTTCCTTCTGATGCACGCGATGGGTCCCAACGTCGCCGGGGTCATCGGCTCCGCCGTCGCCGCGGGCGTGTTCCTTATGTGGTTCTGACCAATTCCCTCTCCGAAAGGACTGTATTATGGCTAAGAAAGTGCTGATCACCGAAACCGTCCTCCGCGACGCGCACCAGTCGCTCGCGGCGACGAGAATGACCACCGAGGATATGATCCCCGCGC